>JAPLJQ010000071.1 GCA_026388495.1 Deltaproteobacteria bacterium
TCGCTCCGGACATAGGGAAGGACCGTCATCATGACGACAAGGGAGCACCGCCCCGCAAGAGGCATCAAAAAGATAGCGATCGGACGCGATGAAAGGGGAACAGATAACAACAGGGAAATCTTCAGCATGATCACACAGACGACGGCGATAACCCCCATGACCCCGATGTGGCTGTCTTTCATGATTTCCAGGATACGCTCCCGGGGCCGGGCGCTGAAAAATCCGTCGGCCGCATCGGCCAGTCCATCCATATGCAACCCCCCCGACACGGCGAGCAGAAAAATCACGATAACGACACATGCAGGAAAGGGCGGTAATACGGAATCCATGACATATCCGAGGATTGCGGCCATCATCCCGATCAGCAGGCCGACAACTGGGAAAAAGGGCACACTTTTTTCCAGTTCTCTTTCACCGGTCACCAGAGTCTTCGGAAACGGGATAACGGTCAAAAACTGGACGGCTGCAAGGAAGGATTTCATCACTCTGCCTTGGAAACGGATGCCTGTTCGAATGTAGCCACCTCTGTGAGAATACGGACGGCCGCTTCAACCAGATGCATGGAAAGGGCGGCGCCGGTTCCCTCACCGAGCCGCAGGTCCAGATCAAGGAGGGGAATTTTTCCCAGCGTCGCAAGGGCAATCCGGTGGCCCTTTTCCACGCTCCGGTGAGAAGCTATCATGTATTCCCGGGAAACCGGAGCCAGATGGGCTGCTATCAAAGCGCCGGCAGTGGAAATGAATCCATCCACCAGAACCGGTTTTTTAATCGAGGCGGCACCGATTATCAACCCGGCGATCCCGCCGATCTCGAACCCCCCCACTTTCGCCAGGACATCGAGTGCGTCGGATGGATCAGGTCTGTTTACCGAAATGGCTTTTTCAATCACAGAGACCTTGTTTAAAAACTGTTCCTCATCGATGCCCGTTCCGTGTCCCGTGACCTCGGCCACAGGCGACCCGCTGAACACAGATACAATGGCGCTGCTGGGCGAGGTGTTGCCGATCCCCATATCCCCCGTTCCGAAAAGATCCGTCTCGGCAGCCAGGTCCAGAGCGACCTCAATCCCACCTTCCAGTGATCTTACGGCCTCATCCCGGGTCATGGCCGGCCCTTCCGCCATATTCCTTGTGCCATTCCCGACGCGCCGGGAAACGATCTTCTTCCCACGGACCAGTTCATCCAAATCGCCGGCGACCCCCATATCCACGACCACCACCCGTGCGCCCGCAAGCCTGGCAAGGGCATTGATACCCGCCCCGCCCTGCACGAAGTTGTGCACCATCTGAACCGTTACCTCCTGGGGGTATTTACTCACCCCTGAGGCCACGACACCGTGATCGCCCGCCATGGTTACAATCGTTTTGCGGCCAACCGGTGGTTTCATGGAACCGGTGATTCCTGCCAGGTCTTCCGCCAGATCCATCAGGCGGCCGAGGGCCCAGTAAGGCATGGAAAGTTGTCCAAGTCTTGCCCTCGCCCGGGCCCGGGCTTCTGTCTGTTGAGGCTCAATTTTTTGAATGGTTGATTCAAGTAAATTCATATCCTTATCTCTCCCTTCATATTCAGGGGAAGGCCGCTCACCATGAATACGACAGCATCCGCACGATGTGCCATGACCTGATTACAGCGTCCCGCGAGGTCACGGTAACGTCTCGACAGGGCGTTATCCGGAACAATGCCCATCCCGATTTCATTGGTAACAAAAATAACCGTCCCGGAAATCGCACCACAGGCATCCAGGATATCCCGGCAACGCTCGACGATGTCCTCTTCACGGATATCTTTCTTCTGTAATTCCGCTTGATACATAAGATTGTTCACCCACAACGTCAGACAGTCGATAAGAATAACGGCGCTTCCCTTCGCCCCGGTCAGGGCAGCCGCTAAATCCGTTGTTTCCTCGATGGTCTGCCAGTTTCGGGTGCGACGCGCCTCCCTGTGTTTCCGAATGCGTTCCTTCATCTCCTCATCGACAACGGGACAGGTGGCGATATACGTCCGGCTTTCGGCCATGGATTCTGCGACCTGCTGGGCATAGATACTTTTGCCGCTTCTGCTTCAGCCGGTGATGAGAATGATTCTGGCCATTCGGTCTATCTCCTGTCCTCTGTCAGATGAAGCGGTCCTGTCTCACTCAGCCCTGTAAGGATGCCGCCGTTTTCATACAGTTCAATCGTCGTCACCGAAGCGGGTTTCACCGTAA
>JAPLJQ010000036.1 GCA_026388495.1 Deltaproteobacteria bacterium
CGTTCACGATGTGTGGTTTTCCTTCAACGGACAGCCGGTTCTCCGCGAGGTGAACCTGAAAGTGCCGCGGGGGGATTTTCTCGTCGTCATCGGCCCCAACGGCGGAGGGAAAACAACTCTCCTCAAGCTTATGCTGGGATTGATTCACCCCGACCGCGGAACGGTGTGCGTCTTCGGTCAGGCGGCGGGCAAAGCGGCCCACCGCATCGGCTATGTGCCCCAGAACGTCCATATCAACAAGACCTTTCCTGTCTCCGTCCTTGACGTTGTCCTGATGGGCCGTCTCCGGAACGGCAAGGGCTGGTCGCGGCACACCCGACAGGACCGGCTCGCCGCCCAGGCGGCTCTGGAGCAGATGAGGGTGTGGGAGTACCGGGACCGGAGAATCGGAGACCTCTCCGGCGGGCAGTTACAGCGCGTGTTCATTGCCCGGGCTCTGGTATCGGGGCCGGAAGCGCTGTTCCTGGACGAAGCCATGGCCAGCATCGATGCGCATAGCCGCGGCGAGTTTTACGATGCGCTGAAGGAATTGAACCGAACCGTCACCATCGTGGCGGTAAGCCACGACCTGATGATCCTTTCGAGCCACGTGAAATCCGTGGCTTGTGTCAACCGGGAGCTTCACTATCACGATTCCGGTGAAATCACCCAGGAAATGCTGGATATGGCCTACCACTGCCCGGTGGATCTGGTGGCCCACGGGGTTCCACACCGGGTGTTGTCCCGGCATGAGGACAGGTAAGATGTGGGAAGCGCTTCAACTGGAGTTTGTACGAAACGCCCTGACTGCAGGCATCCTGGTGAGTGTCGTTTGCGGGGTGATCGGAACCCTGGTGGTCGTGAACCGGATTGTGTTCCTGGCAGGCGGCATCGCCCATGCCGCATACGGGGGGATAGGCCTGGCCTTTTTCATGGGGTGGCCTTACATGGCCGGAACGGTGGGGTTTTCGTTACTTTCCGCCGGCGTTATGGCCGCCGTCACGCTGAAAGCCAGGCATCGGTCGGATGCCATGGTGGGGGTGATATGGGCTGTCGGGATGGCGGTCGGTGTCATACTCCTCGACCTCACCCCGGGCTATAACGTCGATCTGATGAGTTACCTGTTCGGGAGCATCCTGGCAGTGCCGGCTTCCGACCTATGGCAGATGGGCGCCATGATGATTATCGTCATCGTCACCGTCACCTATTATTACAACGATTTTCTGGCCATGTCCTATGACGACGAATTTGCCCGCCTGAGAAACATCCCGGTCACCTTCCTCTACTGCCTGCTTCTGGGCATGATCGCCATCACGGTGGTGATGATCATCCGCGTGGTAGGACTGATTCTGGTGATTGCCCTTTTGACCATCCCGCCGTTCATCGCTGAAAAATTTACCGGTTCCCTGCGGACGATGATGGTGGCGTCATCGATTTTGAGCTGCCTGTTCACCATCACCGGTCTCTGTCTCTCCTACCTTTTGAACCTGACCTCGGGAGCAACCATCATCCTTGTGGCCGCCGCGGGCTTCTTCATGTCAGTCCTGTGGGAAAGACTGAAACCCCGACATCCTGCAGATTCATCTGCCGGTATAACCAACTCCGGATAAAGGAAAAGCACCATGTGTCAGCACTGCAACTACCCGGAACTGCTCGACGTCAGGGGTCTTGACCCGACGCCAAACCGGTTGATGGTCATGGAAGTGGTCGGAAACAACACGTCTCCCATCGGAGCACAGGATATCTTTACGACGCTAAGCCGGACCGCGGAGATCAACCGGGTCACCGTTTATCGCATCCTGGACCTGCTGGTGGAAAAAGGTCTGGTGGAACGGTTGAGCGGAGGGGGCAGGAGCCTGGTCTACGGCATGGCGCCGAACGAAAATCACCCGGCGCACCCCCATTTCCACTGCAAGAGCTGTGGCGCGCTGCAGTGCATGCAACCCGTCAGCCTCAACGTGGACATCAAAGACATTCAGCGTTCTTTTGCAGGCGAGATACGGAGCGTGGAAGTTCTGGTAAGCGGGATCTGCCGGAATTGTCTCCGAACGGAACAGGATTGCCGGACCAAAAGAAAGGAACGGTAACGCGTTGGAGAAAAACCCGGATGAGATACTTTCCGAAGCTGCAACCGGGATGGGCGTTCCCCTGAATGACAAGCAGTTGTCACTTTTTTATACATATTACAGAGAACTTCTTGCCTGGAATCAAAAAATCAATCTCGTCTCCGCAAAATCGTCCCTCGACATTCCCATCAAACATTTCATCGATTCCCTGACGCCTTTACCTTTCGTGCTGGATACATCCGCCAGGCTCCTTGATATTGGCGCAGGAGCAGGATTTCCCGGCATACCCATGAAGATCGCCCTGCCTTCTCTGAAGGTCTTTCTTCTGGAGTCGTCGCGAAAAAAAACGTCTTTTCTTAAACACATCATCCGGACCCTCTGTCTTGATGAAACCACCGTGATTCACAACCGGGTCGAACACCTGATGTCGGACGACTCGTACAGAAATGGCTTTGACATCGTCATTTCAAGAGCTGCATTCAAACTTTCCGACCTGCTCAGGATCAGCTCTTTTTTCTTAATCAATAACGGCGTCATCATGGCCATGAAAGGAGGACGTGTCACAGATGAACTGAAAGAGGCGGTTGATCTCTGTGAAACCTTCGGGTTAACCTACCTGTCCTGTCATGACATCCGGCTGCCTGTCATCCATGACATGCGAAAAATCGTCCTTTTTAAAAAAGTTCCCACCATGTGACGGGCCAAAATATTCCTTCTAAAAAAACCCATTGTGTGTTAACTTGCACCATTAATTTATCGATGCAGCAAATCGGGACTTGTTCTGTTAATTCATGCGTAAAATCATATGCATAGCTAATCAAAAGGGCGGGGTGGGAAAAACCACGACAGCCATCAATCTATCTGCAACACTGGCGGCGGCAGAAAGAAAAACGCTGCTCATTGATTGCGATTCCCAGGGCAATGCTACAAGCGGTATGGGAATAAACAGAGACACGATCAGCAGGCAAAATTTATATCATGCCTTGATTGGCAAGATCCCCCTTAAAGAGGTGATTGTAAGCACACAGATCCCCCATCTTGATATGGCGCCTGCCAATCAGGACCTGATCGGTATAGAGATTGAGTTTGTTCAACTTGAAGAGAGGGAAAAAAAACTCCGCAGCCTGCTTCATCAGTTAGAAACGGCATATGATTTCATCATTATTGACTGCCCGCCATCGCTCGGGTTTTTAACGGTGAATGCCCTTGTCGCCTCTGATTATGTGATTATCCCGCTCCAGTGTGAATATTTCGCTTTGGAGGGTCTCGGATATTTACTCAACACGGTCAGGCTCATCAAAGCTAAATTGAACCCGACCCTGACCCTCGGAGGCATCCTCCTGACCATGTTTGATTCGAGAAACCTGCTGTCTCACCGGGTCAGCGAGGACGTGAGAAGTCATTTCGGTGCAAAGGTTTTCAACACCGTCATTCCGAGAAATGTAAGGCTGTCTGAAAGTCCGAGTCATGGTCTCCCTATTATTCTGTATGATATCAAATCACGCGGCGCCGTTTCCTACATGGAACTTGCGCGGGAAATTTTAACCAACGGGAGGATATAAATGCCACAAAAAGGATCTCTCGGCAAAGGGCTCGGGGCCCTCCTTCCCGATTTTATTGACGATATCAGCACGCGGCCTTCATTTATCCTATGCGGGATTGAGGAGCTTTCTCCCAACAGGTTTCAATCCCGGAAAGATTTCAATGACAACGAACAGAAACGTCTTATTGCATCGATCCGAAAAAACGGCATTATTCAGCCCATCATCGTGAGAAAGTCAGGCCATGGTTACGAAATTATAGCCGGAGAACGGCGCTGGAGGGCGGCTCAGGCAGCGGGCATTAAGGATGTGCCCATCCTCATCCGGGATGTGGAAGATTCGGATGCAGCGGAAATGTCCCTGATTGAAAATATCCAGCGGGCGGACCTGAACGCCATTGAAGAGGCTGAGGCTTATTCCATGCTCATGGAAAAGTTCGGCATTTCTCAGGAGGAACTTTCGACCAGGGTTGGAAAGGATCGATCCACCATTGCCAATACCGTCAGATTGCTCAAACTGCCCCAGGAGGCAAAGCATGCTCTACGTAACAAAACCATTACCGCAGGCCACGCTCGATCCTTACTGGCCCTCGATTCTCCCGGTGAACAGATTCAGTTCCTTCACGTCATTCAAAAAAAGGCCCTCAGCGTGAGAGATACGGAAAGGCTGATACAGAACAGGAAAAACACGCGGGCAAAAGCGGAATCGATCAAAAAGGACACATCCCTCCTTGATCTTGAAAATCTTCTTTCCACACGATTGTTGACAGCGGTCCATGTCAGTCAGGGAAAGAAATCGGGCAAAATAGAAATTAGATTTAAAACGGCGGAAGAGTTTAATCGGTTGGTTACACTGCTCGCATCCATCTAACCTTTATCAACAGGTGTTGATAAATCTGTTTACAGGGCATACGGATTTGGAAATTCTCTGGGAAAAAAGTCTTCAAATCATTAAGGAAAAACTGAGCCAGCAAAACTTTGAGACCTGGATCCGGCCTATTAAGATTGTCTCCATGGAGGGAAGCCACATCTACCTGTCCGTTCCTAACAAG
>JAPLJQ010000385.1 GCA_026388495.1 Deltaproteobacteria bacterium
CGCGCCGTTCGTTTTGCGGCATCCCATAACCTCGTCATCGAACCGGCGACCTGGGAGACGCTCTGCGAACTCTCCTCCACCATTTCCCGCGCTGCGCCCTCCAGGCTCTACGAAGAGATGCTGAAACTCTTTCTGCTCGGATCCGCGCGACCGGTTTTCACCCTCCTGGATGCCAGCGGACTCCTTGCCGCCCTTTTCCCGGGGTTGAGCCGGCGGCTTGATGGAAACGGCGATCACCGGGCAGTACTGCACACCAACCTTGAATGCCTCGACCGGCTGTGTCGAAGCGGGTTGCCCCCGTCTCCGGCGCTCTTTCTCGCCGCACTCTTCGGCCCCGGCCTGGAGGAGGAGACGCTTGCGCGCCACCGTGACGGCATCCCCCACCTGCAGGCGCTCTCTGCCGCATGCGCTGTTTTTATGGAAGAGTTCTGCAAGACCGTGTGCATCCCGGGACGGGTCGGGGGTCAACTGCGCGGGATCCTCGCATTGCAGCCCTCGCTGCACCGAATGCCGCCGCGACGTCCCGCCTCCCTGGTCGGCAGGCCCGATTTTGCGGACGCCATGTCCTACCTCTGCCTCATCGCAAAGACCAGGGCAGAAAACAGAACCGCTCGGGAATGGTGGGAGGCCTTCCTGGAGACCCCTTTCGCAAGCGCTTCGGCGCCGCCGACCGATGAAGCCCTTACAAAACGACGAAGAAAGGGGCGCCGCCGTCGCCCCGCCGCGCCGGCCGCCGGCTGAACGCCGTCGCCCCACCCCGTCCCCCAGGAGTTCCGGATGCGGATGGCGCCCCGGGCGGGAACGCTTCCCGGCTCGCTGTTTTGAATGATGCCGCCGTTATCATGCCTGACGGCAGGCCGGCGCTTGTCTAAAATGATTGACAAATGCACCTGAAGGTGCTTGACTGCCTTCCGCTTCCATCTGAAGCTCCGATCCTTCGCACGGGTTCTCAGGTTTTTTCCGAATGTTTCAAAAGAGTTTTGGGGCAAAGGAATGACCGGAACGAGAGTGCCACTCAAAATAGTTTCCATACGTAAGGATAACATTCCATCCGGGAATGCGGGTTGCGTCACCCCTGCTGATTCCCCGACTTCCCCTAAACCGAAACTCCTTGCTCAACTCCGGGAAGCGTTGCGCTCTCGACATTATAGCCGCCGGGAGGGTTGGGGTCGAGTGCAGATGCCGGATGCCTTGGACCGCAAGTATCCGAATGCGCCCGCCGACTGGCGCTGGCAATGGGTTTTCCCTCAGGAGAAGCGATGGAAAAACCCCAAGACCAGCGAACAGGGACGGCATCATGTGGACGAATCACTGGTTCAAAAAGCCGTCAAAGACGCAGTCATGAAGGCCGGATTGACGAAGCGGGCCACATGCCATACGTTTCGGCATTCGTTTGCAACCCACCTTTTGGAAAGCGGTTATGACATTCGGACGGTGCAGGAACTCTTGGGGCACAATGATGTGAAAACAACGATGATTTACACCCATGTCCTCAACCGTGGGCCGACCGGTGTACGCAGACCCGTCGATACGCTTTGACAGAATCAGGAGGATTTTATGCCGATCCATATAAGACGCCATGATAAAAACAATTGTCATCCACAAGTATAAGATTCAATGATGTTTATGGCCGATAAATCATAATTTCTGTCGGCGTCTTATACGGCAAATATTGCGGTGTTTGGGTTTTTATACCGACCCATATATCCATTGTTGGGCGAAGGAGGACGTAACGAAAGATGAAAAAATGTCCTTATTGTGCTGAGGAAATTCAGGAAGAGGCAGTTAAATGTAAGCATTGTGGGGAATGGCTTCAAGGTGACAAATTGCACATGAGGTCAGAATCGCAGCCTGCTGCTATTCCATCAAGTGGCAATATTGATGGCAAACTCACATACCCAACAATTATGAGGAGATATTTATCTACTTTTATTGATGGCATGCTCATTCTCGGTGTATTCATTCTATCCTCCTATGTCTTCTCAGGGGATACAGATTTTGTAAGGACATTGCGGATTGGTATAATTCTAATAATGATTTTTATCTATGAACCTCTTTGCACCAGTAAGCTTTGCACTGTGGGTCAAAAGCTCATGGGAATAAGAGTCAGAAAAGTCTCAAATCACGAACGAATATCTTTAGCTCAGGCGTGCTTGAGGATAGTAGTCAAGATATTTCTTGGATTTATTTCCTTTTTTTCGATAATTTTTTCAGAAAGAAAGCGTGCGATCCATGATTTTGCTTCAGGGTCGATTGTTGTGACGGCTGCAAGGATTTAGAGAGGTTTATTCTTGCCCAACAACCGCATCAACTCGGACTGGCAATTCCGCTGCGCTCCATTGCCAGCCAGTTATGCGGGGCGTTAGCCGGATACACACCGGGGGAAAATGACTTTGAGGCTTATGAAGGAGGCCGAAGCGAAGTTCACGACCGCGATTCGCACGGCGCTCGGCAGAATTCCCTTTCGAGACTTAAACGAACCCCTCTATCACTTTACAGATAGTGTGGGTCTCGACGGAATCCTGCGAACATGAGGTCGGTCGTCAATAGTGGACACCAAACCTTTCATGCTGCCAGTCGTTTTTCATAGAACCATCGTTCAAAAGCGGCAGGAGACAAGAA
>JAPLJQ010000602.1 GCA_026388495.1 Deltaproteobacteria bacterium
GCTCTACAGACCTTCCTCGGATAATTTGTTGATAAGCTGAATTTGTTTTTCACTCAATTTTTTTGGGACATCAACGGTGATTTTAACGAACTGATCACCATTACCGGAACTCTTCATGCCAGGAACGCCATAACCCTTCATTCGAATTTTTGTATTATTCTGAGTGCCTGGGGAGACACTAATTCTTTTCATGGAACCATCAATGCCTGGTACGTCTATTGTAGTTCCTAAAACTGCCTGAGAATAGTTTATAGATTTTTCAATATAGAGATCGTTCCCATCTCGTGCAAAAATCGGATGAGGAAGAATGTTGATATTTAGATATAAATCACCAGGGGGGCCTCCATCAATGCCGGAGGCGCCTTTTCCGGATAGCCTCAGTTTTTTCCCTGTGTTTATCCCCGGCGGAATTTTGATGTTGATTTCCTCAACATGATCTTCTTTTTGCAGGGCCAGCTTTTTTTCTGCACCCATAACGGATTCTTCGAGAGTGATAGAGAGATTATACTGAAGATCCTGGCCCTTCTGAGGCATATGAGAAAAGCGCTGTCCGCCACCTGTGAAAAGATCAGCAAACGGGTCGCCACCCGTATCAGAATATCTTTCTCCCTTGGACGTTGTTCTGAATGTCCTTGCTCCGCCTCTCCTGTACCCCCCAAAACCTAAATTTCTTAAAATATCGTCAAGATCGACATTCCTGAAGATATCTTCCTGGGAGTATTGCTGCCTGAACTGTTCTGCTGATCCGAACATGTCGTAATTATTTCGTTTTTCAGAGTCGCTAAGCACAGCGTATGCTTCACTGATTTTTTTAAAGTTCTCTTCTGCTGTCTTATTATTAGGGTTTTTGTCCGGATGCCACTTCAGGGCGAGCTTCCGGTAGGCCTTTTTTATGTCATCTGAACCTGCTTGTTTATCGACACCCAGAATTTTATAATAATCTTCAGCCATCTTTATTATCTTAACCCCCCTAACCCATTATAATCGTAAAATACCCATTCTTTAAAAATATGTCAAGTATCTAATGCTAAAACAACTTGAAATCATTATGACTTACGGGATCACAAGCCTTGGCAGAGTTCCCCTTCCCTGCTATGCACAACCTTGAAAATGCTGTTTTCCTTCCAGGAGTGGCCACAGTATGTGATCTCTCTTGTCGGGTGATATTTTGCCTTTTCGCGGAGACAGGTCTCAATAATGATGCTCATCATTATCGATTATTTTAAAGATTAATTCAATTCATGATGAGTTTAAAATCTCAAACTGAAGATGATTTGATTGGCGGAAGTCACGGGATCGTGAGAGAAAGAAATGGCGTTCATGACTTTCAGATGCTGGATAAATTCTTCTTTTGTTCTCTTGTTATATTTATGGGCACTGTCTACAGCGCTGTAGATATTGCCCACGTACCATCCGATTTCGAAAAAGGTAACGATACCTCCGGCGACAGGGTTGTCGTGTTGAAAAAGTTCCACCGCTCCCCAGATGAAGGCACCGTTCAGGAGGAATGCGACAAGGGCATCTCTGTATCGCTCTGTATAAAAATGGCCTGCGCCAGGAAGGATGGCAGCCAGCGTACCAGCTAAAGCGGGTGATTTTTGCGGGATGTCATCCATGCGTTCCAGGCCTGACGACATGATATGTGCGGACGAAGATAGTGGACTGCCTTGAGGTACGAGTGAGAATGTCTGCATTGACCTCAGCCATTCTCCCATTTCGATAAGAACAAGGGCGCTCTGGTAAATGGCTTTATCGGCATAATCTTTTGATTTTTCTCTGATGATTTCCTGAAATGTTAAAAGGGCATTCTGATAACGTTTCAGTTCCTTCTCTGCCAGTCCTTTGAAGTACAGGGCGTTCGCCGTCATGAGGCTCTGGGGATATTTTGTAGAAAAGGCGCTGAAGGTGTCGACAGCTTCGGCCCATCTTTTAGCTTTGTAATAGCTCTCGGCAATTCTGAAGGTGGATTTCTCGACAAGAGCGTCCTGGGGAAAGAAAAAAACGAAGCGTTTGAATTCCGTAATGGCCCGGTAGTAATCACCTTCAGCCAAGAGGGCTTCAGCAAAAGAAAACTGTCGGGCAGAAGCGTTTCCCTGCCCTTCAACGGCACGGACGGTTGAAGGGATAAAAAACAAAACAGCGGAAAAAATCAGA
>JAPLJQ010000270.1 GCA_026388495.1 Deltaproteobacteria bacterium
AATATACCTGAGCCGATTGGCGGAAAATGGCGTCATACTGTTCCATATCTCCAACCGCTATTATGAGCTGCGTCCGGTTATCAAAGCAACTGCCCGGGATCTGAATCTTGCCGGCGCCATGAATGTTCCCGCCACCATAGACAAACTCAAGGCTCACGAGAATGCCACCTGGTGCGTCGTCCTTACCAGGCACCCCGAACGCCTTGAACCATTGCTTTCCCGGGGATGGAAACCTCTCGGGAAAGATGATGGTCTGAACGAGACGGCTTCATGGTCGGATGATTATATCAATATTCTGGCGCCCCTGGTTGAAAACCTTAAAGTTCAAATCGACGGGTACAAAAGGAATATAAGTCAGATGCGCTTACCGTAATAATTTTTCCGGAAGGTAAAAAATGAAAGACTTCACACATAAGATGGATTTTCATCATTTCATCAACAATATTCCCTTTTTAGCCTGCCTCTCCGATGATGAAATCAATGACATAAAAAAAATCACTATTGAAAAACGTTTTTCGAAAAACCAGGTTATCCTGCAGGAAGAAGACACACCGCACTACCTGTACTTTGTTTATTCCGGCAAAGTCAAGGTTGTCCAGCGCAGTGGGGATGGTAAGGAAAGGATGATCGCCATACACAAAAGGGGAGATTTTTTCGGTGAGATGGCGGCTCTTGACGGCATGACCGCGCCGGCAACCGTTATCGCCATTGAAGATGCGAAAGTCGGATTCATTACCAGGGCGGATTTTGAAAATCATCTGTTAAAAAACAGAAGGGTTCTGATGGAAATCATTGCCATGCTGTGCGGCAGATTAAGAGAAGCATGGCGGATGCTCAAGATGATGAGCTTTGCCGACGCCGAAAAGAGAGTACGGATTATCCTGAAAAACATGGAGGAACAGTTTGGAATAAAGGATCAGCGGGGAACCATTATCAACTTTAAACTGACGCACAAGGATATTGCTGAGTTCGCATCCATTTCACGAGAAACGGTAACCCGCACCATTAAAAAATTAGTCGATGCGGGAGAAATCGAGATATTAGAAAACAGACGTTTTCTTCTAAAACCCGCCTTTTTAAAAAATAACGATCCCCTGTGATCCGCATTCCCCAGGGTAAGGAACGCATGGACAGTCGGGGGCCTTTGTGATAGAAAACCGGAAAAGGAAGGCTATGCTGCCATGAACAGGATGCACGTGATATACAAGACAAGCGGGCTGTTGATCTTTTCTTTCATATTCGCCGTATTCATCAATACAGGTTTTGTTGCAAACCCACCCGGATCACACGCAGGGGAAATTTACAGATGGGTCGATGAAAAAGGAGACGTTCACTACTCTGACACCGCGCCCGGCGATTCATCCTCAAAGGGTCAAAAAACAAAAAGCATCTACATCGATGACAGTCAGGCGGTAGAAAAAGAACCAACGGATTCCCCGCAGAAACAGAAGAAGAACGACAAGGTAAGAACAGCGTCATCAAAGGAAGTCGTCATCTATACCCTGGACACCTGACCATACTGCCATCAGGCGAAAGCGTTTCTTTCGCAGAAAGGTGTCAGTTACAAAGAAATCGATGTAAGACAGGACAGGGAGGGTGCAAATGAAATGGTCAGACTCTCCGGGCAGAGGGGCGTTCCCGTCATCGTGATCGATGGCGAAGGTGAAGCATGACTTTGCGAAACTTCTGATAGATTCATCGGTGTTGTGAATACCCTGGACGATACCGGGGCTAGAAAATTCCTTGATGGTCTGTCTGACCTGCGGCCCTCCTTCGTCGGGGGTGAAGACGATTTCCGCCTTCCCGGGGCCGGGGATGCGCATTTCCGTATTGCTGTAGACGTCGCCGTAGGCATGTCTGCCGATGGTAATGGGCTTCTTCCATGTGGAAACGGAAGGCCGGATGTTTTTTACAAAAATGGGTTTCCTGAAGACCGTTCCGTCAAGCATGGCTCTGATCGTTCCATTCGGGCTCTTCCATTGCTTCTTAAGATGGTATTCCCTCACACGGTCTTCATTTGGGGTAATGGTCGCACATTTGACCCCGATGCCATATTTCATAATGGCCATGGCTGCGCTCGTTGTAATCTGGTCATCCGTCGCGTCCCGGTTTTTGATGTGGAGGTCGTAATAATCGACAGGGATGTCCAGATGAGGGAAAAGGAGTTTCTCCTTGACCATCTTCCATATGATCCTGGTCATTTCATCGCCGTCCATTTCCACGATGTGGGTCTTGACTTTAATTTTACCCCCTGCCGGCATCTTATGTACTCTGGTTTCCCGCATAGCCTCCACAACCCTGTTTACCTTAGCTTTTCTTCAAGCGCCCGGCGGTTGAAACCGACCATGACGTCGCCATCGATCACGATGACGGGAACGCCCCTCTGCCCGGAGATTCTGACCATTTCATTTGCACCCTCCCGGTCCTGTTTTACATCGATTTCTTTGTAACTGACACCTTTCTG
>JAPLJQ010000415.1 GCA_026388495.1 Deltaproteobacteria bacterium
CTGCGGCACGGTTACGCCAGCATGCTGATTCAGGCCGGAGAATCGCTGGCCTATATCCGGGACCAACTGGGCCACCACAGCATCAAGGTTACGGTGGATATTTACGGGCATCTCGCCCCGGAGGGAAACAAGGCAGCCGTGGACAGACTGGACGATGACGCAATTATCCGCAACCCAGCCGCAACCAAAACGGAAAAGGGGTCAGCCGTTTCAGCCAACCCCTTGTATTCTTTTGGTAGTCCCACGGGGGCTTGAACCCCGGTTTCCGGCGTGAGAGACCCATGAAGAGCGTACTCCACCTGATTTTATTGAACTTTATATCCGTCTAACACCATTTACGGGCGTTGAAAGCCGTCTGTTCTTTCGTGCCTCGTTCATACACCCTTATTCTATTAACACGGCATGCTCTATTGTATCGAGGCATGAGATTATCTCATTTGGTAATCCATGGGGTCCTATCTTGGCACTTTCCGCTTAAGTTTATTGACTCCCACATCCCGAACTGGCCAATCAACAAGGATGCGTTCACACACTACCGCAGATTTCCAACGACGCAATTTCAGACATCGGCAAATTAATCGGTAAAATTCATTGCATTAAATTTGATCATTGTTATAATACCCCTCGTAATAACGTGTTATTTACAAGATACTTAACGGTAATATTATCGGCAATTGGAGACTATAACATGAACTCTCAAATCCACCGGATGACTCCTCTCCTGCCGGAGGAAGCGGACAATCTGCAGGATCTTGCTTTGGAGGTCCTCCAGAAATCTGCCGCGTTGGGGAACAGGCAGCATGATGTGACGCTTAATACACTTCGAGAGTTGCTCAGGGTCATCAACAGCTACTATTCCAATCTGATTGAGGGTCACAACACCCACCCATACGACATCGTTCGCGCCATGCAGAAAGAATATGATTCCGAACCGGCCAAGCGAAATCTTCAGATGGAAAGCGTTGCCCATATCACCGTCCAGAAGGATATGGAAAGGAAATTGCGGGAAGAGCCGGAAGCCACCATGACCGGCCGGGAATTTCTCTGTTACCTGCACCGTAATTTCTACCGGCAACTACCGGAGGAATTTCGGGTCGTGGCGAATCCTGAAACGGGCAGGGAAAGCATGGTCATGCCGGGAGAGCTACGCGAGGAGTCCGTCAAGGTCGGATATCACAAGCCGCCGGGGCATGGCTCACTCAAGACCTTTCTCGACCGTTTCGGTGAATATTATGCGCCGGACAGGCATCATGGTGCGCTGAAGCTTGTTGCGGCATCGGCAGCCCACCATCGGCTGATGTGGATTCACCCCTTCCTCGATGGCAACGGGCGGGTGGCACGCCTCTTCACCGAGGCATACTTTCACCGGATTCCGGTTCACGGTTTCGGACTCTGGTCGGTCAGCCGAGGGCTGGCCCGCAAGAATGTCGATTACAAATCTGCCCTTGCCCGGGCTGATTCACCCCGGCGGAACGATCTAGACGGCAGAGGGAGTCTGTCCAATGAAGGACTGATTTATTTTTGCCGTTTTTTTCTCAATGTGTGCCTCGACCAGGTGGAATATATGGGGGGCTTGCTGCGGTTGGAAGAACTGGTTGAGCGCATCAGGCGGTATGTCGAACTCCGCGGCTCCGGCATGATCCCCGGCCCGGCAGGTCAGCTGGGATTGAGGGGTGAATCGGCCCGAATGCTCCAGGCGGTATTGGTGAAAGGCGAAATGGCCCGGGGGGCGGTCATTGCGTCATCAGGTCTAAAAGAACGGACCGGGAGAACACTCCTGGGGCAACTGATCGGAGAAGGGCTGCTTGTATCGGATACGCCGAAAGGCGACATTCGCCTGGGCTTTCCGATTCATGCCGCGGGATGGTTATTCCCGGATCTGTATCCCACATTGGCTCGGTGAAGGTCTTCTAAGAAAAGTTAAGAGGGCTGCCGTTGTGAATGTCAACGAGTTGTTTGAAAGATGTCGTGCATTGCTTGCCGAAAATAACGCTTTACGGGAAGAGAACGAGGCCCTGAAGGCGCGTTTGCGGGTCACAGACCTGCCGCCGGATCCTCCTCAAGATCTCAAGGATCATCGGCCATTGGCGTATTCGGCACCTGAATTACCAGATAAAAATCCACAGACGGGAATTCCAGACCAACTCGACCCGATGGAAAAGATCCGATTGTTCATGTCGCTGTTCAAGGGCCGAGAGGATGTCTATGCCAAAAGATGGCAGAACCGGGAAGGCAGGACTGGGTATGCGCCGGTTTGCCGGAATGAATGGAAATCGGGCTTCTGCCGGAAACCAGTAGTCAAATGTTTCGACTGCAGTCATCAGGCTTATGACGCCTTGGACGAAAAGGTCATCGAGGCGCATTTACGGGGGAATATCGTCGTCGGACTCTATCCCCTGCGTCAGGATGAAATGTGTCACCTTTTGGCCATCGATTTTGACGATGAAGGCTGGCAACAGGACTGTACAGCCCTCAGGGAAGTATGCGTCGCCTTCGGTGCCCCCGTGGTTCTGGAGCTTTCCCGTTCCGGAAACGGTGCGCATGTGTGGTTCTTCTTTGAAGATGTTCTCCCCGCGAGCCTCGCCCGGAAGTTCGGTTCAGCCCTGCTGACCTGCGCCATGAACCGAAGGCACGGCCTGAGCTTCAAATCATACGACCGCTTCTTTCCCAATCAGGACACTCTGCCGAAGGGCGGCTTCGGAAATTTGATCGCCCTTCCCCTCCAAAAGGCGGCTAGGGACCAAGGTAATAGCGTCTTCGTGAATGAGAACTTCAGTCCCTATGAAGACCAGTGGAAGTTCATGGCCGGCATCAGTAGATTGTCCGAGCAGGAGATCGCGGGACTGATCCCGCGATTGAGTCCCGGAAACGAACTGGGAGCACTCCGAAAGGACGATGAAGAAGCCGAAAAACCGTGGGAGACGATTCGGATGCGATGGTCCGGGGGTGATTTCCCGCAGGAAGTGCGGCTGGTCAAAGCGAATATGCTTTACGTTGAAAAGGAGGGGATTTCCCAGAGGGGATTGAATGCGATCAAACGGGTGGCCGCCTTTAGAAATCCGGAATTTTACAAGGCTCAGGCGCTGCGCCTGCCGACCTATGACAAGCCGAGGGTCATCTCCTGTTCGGAGGAGACTGAGACATTCCTGTGCCTGCCCAGGGGGTGCGAAGTGGACATCGCAGGCCTGCTCACCGAAGCAGGCGTCAGGACTATATGGTCGGATCACACCTGTCCGGGAAGGGGCATCAACATCGCATTCAAGGGAATGCTGAGAGAGGAGCAGATACCTGCGACAGAAGAGATGCTGAAACACGACATCGGCGTCCTTTCGGCAACTACGGCCTTTGGCAAAACGATCATTGCCGCGAAGCTGATCGCCGAACGAAAAGTCAGCACGCTAGTCTTGACGCACCGACGGCAGTTGCTGACCCAGTGGACGGCAAAACTGACGGAGTTTCTGGATATCGATGAAACGCTGCCCCTTTTGGAGAAAAAAAGGGGGCGCAAAAGGAAGCAAAGCCTGATCGGCCAGATCGGGGCGGGTAAGTCCCGCCCGAGCGGCATCATTGATGTGGCGATCATGCAGTCTTTGAACAGCGGCGATGAGGTCAAGGAGTTGGTCAAGAATTATGGCATGGTGATCGTCGATGAGTGTCATCATGTACCGGCATTCAGTTTTGAGCAGATCCTCAAGGGCGTTCACGCAAAATACGTGTATGGCTTAACAGCCACCCCGACGCGGCAGGATGGCCATCATCCGATCATCTTCATGCATTGCGGGCCGATCCGGTACCGTGTGGACGCCAGGAAGCAGGCGGGAAAAAGGCCCTTCGAACATTATGTCATTCCCCGATTGACAAGCTTTAGGGCACCGCTCGAAGAAGAAGGGAAGGAACCGTCGATCCAGCGACTTTACGCCGCCATCGCCGTGAACGAGCCGAGAAATCAGCGGATTGTCGAGGATCTCCTCCGTTGCTTTCAAAGCGGTGGCAATTCCCTGGTGCTTACCGAGAGAACCGCCCATGTGGCCTTGCTGGCTGCGAAGGTGCGGGAGCAGATCCCCGATGTGATTGCCCTGACTGGCGGAAAAGGGGCCAAAGAAACGCGGGAAGCGTTGGCAAAGGTTTCCGAAGCGCCTGCCGACAGGCCGTTGACGCTGATCGCGACCGGGAGATATATCGGCGAAGGATTCGACGAGCCCCGCCTGGATACGCTTTTTCTGGCTATGCCCATCTCGTGGAAGGGAACGCTCCAGCAATACGCGGGCAGGCTCCACCGTCTCTGTGAAAATAAGCGGGAGGTTCGGATCTACGACTACATCGACATCCATATTCCCATGTTGGAAAAGATGTACCACAAGCGGCTGGCTGGATACGCTGCAATCGGATATAAGGCGAGGGCGGAAATCATTCCCGGTGGCTCCACGGACATCATCTTCGACAACACTACCTTCCTGCCGGTTTACAAAAACGACCTGCTGAACGCGGTGCGGGAGATCCTGATCGTCAGCCCGTTTGTCACGAAAAGGCGCGTGTTGCAGATGCTCCCCTTCCTGGTCGCCGCGCAGGACCGAAAGGTCAAGGCGGTCATCATCACAAGGCCGTCAGCCGATTTCAAGGAGAAGGACCGTTCGTCTCTGGAGGAGACATTGGCTTTACTCAATACAGCCGGAGTCCAGGTTGCGTACAAATCGAACATTCACCAGAAATTCGCCATCTTCGATCAAAATATTATCTGGTACGGGAGCATCAACCTCTTGAGCTTCGGACGTGCAGAAGAGAGCATTATGCGGCTCGAAAACCCGGGTATCGCCGATGAACTTCTCGGAAGTATTCAGAAATAATAACGATTTGGTAGTCCCACGGGGGCTTGAACCCCGGTTTCCGGCGTGAGAGGGCTTTCATACCACCCCTACAGTGTTGAATTTCAATAGGTTACGCTTACATTAGAGTCATTAAAGGCACTACGGACACTACGTTTTGTGTCCGCGGTTGTGTCCGCATTAAATATAGTTTTGCGTCAGAAGAGTGTTTTTTGATTTATAAAAAATGGGCCACTTTTGACTGCTCATATTCATTTATATGTAATGCACATCTTAATCCCGATCATCCCCTGAAAGTGCCATCTTTCGCCTGAGATTCAATAATATACCGTGAGAACGAAAATCTCAACCCCATTTGAAATCTATTATTTTCGTCTTTGTGGTCCACCAACAGGGCATATTTAAAATATGAACAGCCAAGTGACTGGCCTTTTACGTCTGTGTCCTGCAAGGAGCATCATCATTAATAGCAATGAAATCAAGCGAGTTAATATTGGTCAGCTTCGAAAGAACCAGGGAATCCCCATTATCTGTATCTCCTTCATGTGTCCACAGGTGTGTCCATATTCATGTTCAAAGCTCTTAAAGGGTATAATAAAGCAGTTTTGCACTATTCGCGAATTGCGAATATAAAATGATCATGAGCCGTTAGGTGCTATAGAGATCCTGGGTATTATAGGATCCCTTTAATCTAATTGTTGCCCCGTTCTCTATCCTACGAACTCGATATAGTTGTCCGGTGTAACAAGCTCAAACGTCGCATCCGGGTAGGATTCAAGCCATTTTTTCGGTGGCTTATCCTTCTTTTTCATTGTCCATTTACACTCGAAACCGAATAACCCGCCATCGCGCTCTTCGACATAATCAATCTCTTTCCCGTCATATGTGCGCCAAAAGTAAATATTGCCGTATATTCCGGTGTATGATCGTTTCTTCAGTCGCTCGGCTACGATAAAGTTCTCCCACAGCGCACCAATGTCATTACGGGAATCAAGCAGATTGTATTGGCCGATGATAGCGTTGCGAATCCCATTATCCAGAAAGTAGTATTTTGCCTTGCTGGTCACCTCATTGCGGAGATTGCGACTGAACCCCCCCAGCCGCACAATGACGAAAGCCTTTTCAAGGATGTCCAAGTAACGACCGATGGTTTTCACATCCAGCTTTACCTGGGTGGCCAATTCATTCAGGGATACTTCGCTCCCTACCTGAAAGGCAATCAGCTTCAGGAGATCCAGGAGCGTGCGGGATGAGCGGATGCGTTCCATGGCTAATACATCTTTCAACAGATAGGAACCGACCAGTTCCTCCAGCAATTCGATCTTCTCTTTTCTTCCCTCTGCCATAACCGTTTCCGGATATGAGCCGTAAACAAGATATTCCTCCAACCGCTGGCGCAGATCGTAACTGTTGAATTTCTGCTTCAACTCCATCTGGCTGATCGGGAAAAGCGTAAGGGTCCGCTTTCGCCCGGTGAGTGGTTCTCCGATTGCCCCGGCCAGGTCGAAGGATGAAGAGCCGGTGGCGATGATCCGTAGAGCGGGAAGATGGTCGACCAGGATTTTTAGTCCCATGCCGATGTCCGTAATTTGCTGTGCCTCATCAATTGCTACCAACTCGAATCCCTCGGCAAATGCAAGAATCTGCTTCAAATCGCCCGAACCAAACAGATTGCGGATGCGGACATCGTCACCAGTTTCCAAACGGTATCGCAGACCACAGGAATCCAGATATGATTTGAGCAGAGTTGTTTTACCAGCCCTGCGAGGCCCGTATAGGATCAGCGCCTTGCCCGGGACAAGAAATGAATCAAGCTTCAGGAATCGGTCGATTGATTCTGCCATAGATACTCCATAAATTAATTAAATTTTGTGGAACTATACTCCCTATATTTTGTTTTTGCAATGAATAATTTACCAGAATCGGATTCTTGAGAAATCTGATGATGACGATGGACGGCAAATGCAGGATGGATTTTTCATCAAAATGGTGTGGCATCCTTCCCGTCAGGAAATAATCTGGTTGACGAAAGGAAAAGTTTTGGGACTGAAACGATGGTTCTGTACCGTCCGCTAACAAGTAAGGGGGATCAAATCGTATGAAGCAAACAATCGTTGCCATCATCAATCAAAAGGGAGGCGTCGGGAATAACGCAGAAGGTTTATGAAAGGTCTGTGTAAACGGGCTGGAGTCAAGAGGTTTGGATTTAAGGCATTCAGAAAATTTGGTCCTTCGGTTTTAAATGATATTCATCGAGTCAGCATCAAAAAGTTACAAAGGTTGTTGAGGCATCAATCACAAACGACAACTGAAATCTATTTAAAGAAAATTGATGATGATCTAGCCGTTGGACTAAGACTTTTAGAACGAAAGGACACCCCTAGGA
>JAPLJQ010000326.1 GCA_026388495.1 Deltaproteobacteria bacterium
AGTCCTCCATCGGCTGCCCGGAGAATACACCGCTCTCCCGCGCCTTCCGGACGATTGCGGCCGCCAGCGGGTGCCCGGACCGCGACTCGATCGTGCCGGCAAGGTCCAGCACCTCCTGCTCCCCCATGCTGCCGAAGGTCAGGACGTCCGTGACCACAGGACGCCCGATAGTCAATGTGCCGGTCTTGTCGAAGGCGATGACCTTCACTCGGTCGATAATCTCAAGGTATGTGCCTCCCTTGAAGAGTGTTCCTTGATGGGCCGCCTTCGCCATGGCAGCCACGATGGCTACTGGGACGGACAGGGCAAGGCCGCAGGAGCACGAAACAACGAAGACCACCAATCCCCGGTAGATAAACGGTAGCCACTCGGTTCCCATGAACAGGGGCGGCACAATGGCGACCAACACGCCGAGGACGAACATGGCCGGCGTGTAGTATACGCCGAAGGCGTCCGAGAACCTCTGAAGCTTGCCCTTCTTAGCCTGCGCTTCTTCCACAGAATAGATGATCTTGGAGAGCATCGTCTCGGACGCGGGCTTCCCTACCTCAACCTCGATCGACCCATTCTGGTTGATGGTACCGGCGAAGACGTCGCCGCCGTTCTCCCGCAGTACCGGGATTGGCTCACCGGTGACAGCTGCCTGGTCCACATAGGACGAGCCCCGGACGACACGCCCATCGACAGGTATGCGCTCGCCCGGTCGGACCACGACGATATCCCCTACCGCAATCTCCTCGATAGGGCGCACCACCTCTCCAGTCTCTGTGAGGACAAGTGCCTCCCTCGGTATCAATTCCGTAAGTGAGCGAAGCGCCCCACGGGCCTTGTCAACCGCGTAGGACTCGAGAACATCGCCGAGCGAGTAGACGAAGATAAGGACGGCTGCTTCACCCCACAGACCGAGCAGCATGGCGCCGCCGGAACCTATCAGCATGAGGAGATGGATCGTCGGCGTGAGGTTGACAAGAGCGATCAGCGCCTTCCGCGCCGGATAGTAGACGCCGGTGAGGACAGAGAGCACGTAGAGCCCGTTGGTAACCAGAGGTGACGCGCCCAGGTTAACCGATGCAAACGCGATCAGGGCAAGAAGGCCGCACCCGTAAAGGGCAAGCTGCTGCTTCTCCCGCCACCAGATACTACGCCGGCCCTGGCCCTTCTGCAGCGACGCCCTCATGCCCGTCTCTGAGACCGACCGGATAATGTCCTTGATGGTCGCTGACCCGGGGTCGTAGGAGACCCGGAGCTGGTGAGTGATTGGGTTGATCTCATGGCTCCGGATGCCGGTCAACGCCCTTATCTTTCGTTCGATGAGTGTTGCTTCACAGCCGCACTCCATTCCTTCGATCTGAAGCGTGACCGTCTCGATCCCGTGTTCATGTTCATGGTTATCCATACTACGTTCTCCATCTACTTCTTTCTGTTATAAGAGCTCTTTATAGTTGATAATATCAACTTTATTTGCCTGTCATCTGCCTCTGTGCCGTCTGAAGAAAAGAATTTAGGCTGATGAGCAAGATGTCCCGCATGGCCGGTTCCATTGCCGCTAGTATTTTCAGCATCTTATTCGTGAGCTGTTCTTCAATTCGGCTCAAGAGAGATTTGCCTTCTCCGGTCAAGGTTACGCAACAGACCCTTCCATCTTTTTGATCCTGCTCACGATGAGCCAATCTCTTGTCTTCCAGGCGAGCGATGATGCGGGTCGCACCGCTTTTCGTGACGGATGCACTCCTGGCGATATCCTGCATAGTGCAGACATCCAGACGCAACGCGGTGCGAAGGGCGCGGAATTCGCCAAGGGATATTTTTTCGCCGCAACACTCTTCCTCCATGCCTTGCGCACCAAAATAGTACATTACATCTTCCACCAACCCTGCTAGTTGTCTACCCTGTGTGTCAATCAATCCATCCTCCTTGGAAATTAGTGACATCCTTCTTTCATATATTGTTGATTATGTCAACCAATATTTAATGTGGTATCACTTCTGTGCGAGTGAAGTGCACTAAGAACGGAAGATCAGGAACCTCTGGATCGGATAGACCGGAACGCCCCTCTTGTTTCAAATCTGAAACACCAGGATGAAACTGTTTCAAGAAAGAAACTCCACCACAGGATGCACCGGGAAAATCCGACCCCGATCCAGGCGGATATTGCGCACAAACGTTATCCGTCGTTTCTGCACAGATGGGAATCCATACTACTGAATTTACTTTGATTTCTCCTTCTTGGCAATGAAAATGCGAGGTGGGGTTTGGTCTTTTTACGAACACCTCCACGTTGTGTTTGGATAACCCTCTTTCCATGGCACACCCCTTGCTCTATCAAACCTCGATAATCCTATGCCGAAACAATGCAGGAGCAACATTACATGAAGGTGGCCATACCTCTTTTTGAGAACCGGGTCTCCCCTCACTTTTTTACCGCCCCGGAGCTTCTCCTGGTGCAGATCGACGGCCAAACCGTATGTTCGACCTTGAAGATACTCATCGAGAACCTTTCACCGTCCAAGAGAAAGGCAAAGCTGCTTGCCCTCGGGCCTGATACTCTCCTGTGCGGAGGCATTGATGGCGAAACGAGGCGCTGGTTTGAAAGAAAGGGCGTCCGGGTTATGGATAACCTGATGGGCGACGCCATGGAGATTCTTGACAGGCATTTGAATACATCAATCACATTGAAGGAGGTGGAGTAATGAGTTTTCTGGTTTTTTTCTTGGTGGGTATCGCCGCCGGTGTGGTAGGCGGTCTTTTAGGAACGGGTGGATGCGCCCTCATGATGCCGGTCATCCGTTTCGGTTTTGATTTCGACCCGGCTTTTGCAGTGGGAACGACACTAACGGCCGTCGTGTTCACAGCGGGCTCTGGAGCTGTTCAGCACATCCGGATGGGCAACGTGGATAAGAAAAGCGCCTGGATTACAGGGTCAAGCGGCGTCGTTGGGGTCATTATCGGCTCCATCGTATTCGGTTACGTCAAGCCTTACGGCGATCTGATCGACTTGATCATCGGTATTGCCTTCCTTCTCGTAACCCTGCGTATGCTTTACGAAGGGGGTAAAGGGCTTATGGGAGCGAATCCCCTGCCGCAGGCCGTGGCGGGTGAGGTCATGCCGGGCACAGCTGTGAATAAAAGCCTTTTAGGTGCAGCCATCGGGTTCTTAACAGGTATCATTGGGCTTGGCGGCGGCTACGCTCTCGTGCCTTCCTTCATCTATCTGTTCAAAGCACCCATACGGTTCGCCATCGGCACTTCCATGGCTTCTTTTGTCTGGATGGCTCTGGTCGGCGCCATTTTCAAATTCTATCAGAACGTGGTGAACATTCCTGTGGCAATAACCCTTGGCGTTGGCGCCCTGATCGGCGCCATCTATGGGGCCAAGCTTGTGGCAAAATTCAAGCCCGCCGCCCTGAAGTTCCTCTTCGGACTGCTTTTTCTTTACGTGTCTCTGAAATACATTTTCATTTATTTCGGCGTGGCCATATAGGAATTGCAGACAGAGAACAATTATAAATAGAAGGAATCTCTAGACATATGAAATATCTTAAAAAATATCGACATACAATCACGATCCTTCTCGCCATCGCCGGTGTCGCCCTCATGGTTTTTTACGAGGTCTGCGATACGTCGTGTAGTTATCTGGAAGGGGATATATGGGGTGTCGATCTGAAAAGGGTCGGCAGCACCTATATGCTCTCGATCATCGGCTTTGCCGCCTTCAAACAGACGCCCTTCGTCCGTGTTCTTCTGGCGGTAGGTCTCGGCGTGGAGGTGCATCTGTTTGCATTCCAGGTACAAAACGAGGTCTATTGTCCGTTTTGTCTGGCTTTCGCCGTCATGGTACTGGCGGCTTTCATGATCAACTATGAAGCCCCTGCCGCCGGGCATGTAAACAGGCGGAAAATGTGGCTCTATTTTCTTGGGGAGGTTGAATTGCCTATGTTAAAATTGCAAAAGTTGCCTTTGCTGGTTGTCGCTCTTCTGGGGTATCTTGTTATTCTGTTCACCTTTTCCGGTTCCGTTACGCCCGCATACGGGCAAGAGGGGCCACGTATCCCGTCCCTCGGCAAGGGTACCTACGAGGTGCTTTTCTTTTCCGACTATTTCTGTCCACCCTGCCAGATTCTTGATACAAATCTTGACCCTGTACTCAAGGAATTGCTTGCATATGGAAACGTAAAGATAACCTTCATCGACGTTCCTTTTTCCAAGGCGACCCCGTTATACGCAAAGTATTATCTCTATGCCGTCCAGGCCGGCGCTGATGCACCGGAGGTGCTCAGGATTCGAAGAACTCTCTTTCATGCAGCACAAGAAAAAAACATTCAATCAAAAGAGCTTCTCGTGAATTACCTGAAAGAACAGAAGATCTCCTGGAAAGAATATGATGAAAAAACGGTCTTACAGATGTTGAATATGATGATTAAGCAAAACAAGATCAACGCGACACCTACCTGTGTCATCAGGTATTCCCCGTCTGATGCAAAAAAATACGTAGGTACCGACGAGATATGGGATGGTTTGAATAAATTGAAAGCGCAGATAGGAACTGGGAAAAAATAATCGCCGGTGAGGCGGCAGCCAGCGGTCGCTTTTTTTGTAGCGGCTGTCTAAAAGGAATTGAGGAAAGGATAATGGCGAAAAAAGCGGTTTGGATATTGCTGTTTGCGTTTTTGATGACTACCCCGACTTACGCAGGGGAAAGTGTTACTTTTGAAAATTATCTGAAATCGTTTGACTATCAGGAACGCAGAAACATGAAAATCGGCATCCCGGAACTGCTGGGCATCTACAAGCAGGACAGGGTTCAGATCATTGATATCCGTTTCCGGGAAGAACATCAAGCCTATAGTTTCGGCTTTATAAAGCACATCCCGCTCAATGAGCTTCCTGACAGGTTCAGAGAGCTGGACAGGTCGAAGATTATAGTCACTGTTTGTCCTCACTATGACAGAGCTGAGCTTGCCCGGACATTTCTAACCTTGAAGGGCTACCAGTCAAAATACCTTGTTGAAGGACTTCTTGGGCTTGCCGACTATCTGAGAGGCGATAGAGCAAAAGACTTCATCAATGACATGAAACAATGAGGAGGCTTCCCAATGAAACTGCAAGAGATCCGACAAATTGCAAGGACATGGGCTATTGACGCAAGTACTGGTCGCACAAAGCAGGATATCATTCGAGATATTCAGATAGCTGAGGGATACTCACCGTGCTTCGGCACAAAAGACACCTGTGATGAAAACGATTGCCTGTGGAAGAAGGATTGTTCGAACAATAGGTAATACAATCTCCTGTCCGTAAAAAACTGCCGTTGATGATTTAGAGATAAATGCGTCCGTCAACGTAATGACTGCTCCATTTAAGGAGGAAAAGGTTGTGAATAGACCTGAAATCGTAAGAAAGACGGAAAAAACGGCTATACTGCTGGTTTCCCCGGAGACAGGCAGATTGCCCGAGGAGATGGGGGGCCTTGCCAGATACATCTCCGGTAAAACCGGAGGCCTTGGAGAAGTTGTTGCAGCACTGTGCGAGGGTATCAGGGCGAGGGGAATCGACTGTCACGTGGCAACCCTCAACCTGAAGAAAAGATTCCAGCAGGAATGCAATCTCGATGAAGAAAAATGGCGGGAAATACGCTATAAGATCGATCCTGGCAAAATCCACTTGGTCAGTTCGTCTATATTTGCCAACCTGGACAGCGCCTATTCCGGGAATCCCCTCCTGACCGCCGCTGAATTTCAAAAACAGGTCGTCAACACCATTATCAAAAACGTACGGGCAAAATACGAGGGG
>JAPLJQ010000462.1 GCA_026388495.1 Deltaproteobacteria bacterium
TCAATATTAGAGAGCTTTGAATTTTGTCATTTCGAGGAGTGTTAGCGACGAGAAATCTTAAAGATTTTATGTATGTTAAGATTTCTCCTTTCAGTCGAAATGACAATATTAGCAGTTTTTCAAAGCTCCCTATTATTTCTTTTCTGTGTATAGTTGCAGAGGGATGACAGAAGCAATGCGGTCAAAATCAGCGTCGTCATGAAGAAGGATCAACTTGTTTTCAACGGCTGTCTGGGCAATAATGCAGTCCATCCCCTTTCTGATGGTGATTCCTTTCTTGCGACATTGTCGGTAAATTTGTGCTGCCGCGATATAAGAAGACATGCCTCCCATATCTACAATTGGGAACATCAGCAGACACCCGAGTACCTGCTGATAATCTTTATCCACCCGGAACCCTTGCAGAATCTCCATCAATATATGAAAGGAAAGACAAACATCTTCATCATCCCTGATGAGCGTCATCATAGCCTCAACACGAGGATTATTCTGCGCATTGAAAAAGGGTATCCAAACGGATGAATCAATCAATATCATCGAAACGATTCCGCCTCAATTCATCCAGGTTTCCTTCCCAGTGCATTTTTCCTTGCAGTCCAAGTATTTTTTTTCTTTCCGTACGCCTGATGATTTCCTCAAGCGCGAAATGCACGACTTCTTTCTTGGTGCGAAGACCAGTGTAATTCATGGCTTTCTTGATCAATGTATCATCAATGACAATGTTTGTTCTCATGTCATTCACCTCCCTGTCCGTACACATTCTAACACCATGATATGTGTATGTCAAGGATCTGCACCCGACTGTAACAAGAAAAAGGATCGGATTGATCGAGAACGGATTTCAAGTTGATAATCCCCCTGTCTTTTGATACGTTAGCCGGGACTGAATTCTCGTCTTTGAGATTGTGTTGTAATGAGCGAAAATGTCATTCCGAACGAATGTGATGAATCTTAAGATATCAATATTGTTAGCAATTAAGATTTCTCGTTTCACTCGAAATGACAAAAAAGAAATGAGGAGGAAAATAACGATCCCATGTATGCCGTCATCATGGCAGGTGGAAAAGGAACCCGATTCTGGCCGAAAAGCAGAGAGAAGATGCCGAAGCATCTCCTGGACATCGGATCAGAAGGGACTATTATTCAGGAAACCGTAAACAGGATTGAACCCCTCGCTCCTCCGGAGAATACCCTGGTCGTAACGGGTCTCAGCCACGCCGATGAGCTGATGAGGCAGTTGCCGGGGATTCCCCGGCAGAACATCCTGATCGAACCCGTGGGCAGAAACACCGCGCCCTGCATCGGCCTTGCCGCCCTGCATATCCAGCAAAAATCCCCTGACGGGGTCATGGTTGTTTTGCCTGCCGATCATCTGATCGCAGAAACAGCGCGGTTCCGTCATATTCTGTCCATTGCGGCCGAAACGGCCCGGCAGGGGGACTGTCTCGTCACCATCGGCATCAAGCCAACAGGCCCGGAAACGGGTTACGGCTATCTGGAGCAGGGTCTTCTGAAAGAAACCATCAGAGGAGAAAATATTTACAAAGTGGCGTCCGTGCGGGAAAAGCCCGCCCTGAAACAGGCAAAAGCTTTTCTGAAGAAGGGGCGTTTTTTCTGGAACAGCGGGATATTCATATGGCGGGTCGGGGCGATTCTGGAGGCGATACGTAAATGGCTGCCCGATCTTTACGACGGGCTGTCTGAGATCAAAAGCGCCATGGGAACAAAGAACGAGGAAGAGGTCATTGGCCGTGTGTACAAAGACCTCCGGTCGGTTTCCATTGACTACGGCGTCATGGAAAAAGCCGAAAACGTCCTTCTCGTCAGGGGAGACTTCGGCTGGTCGGATGTGGGAAGCTGGGACGCTCTCTGGGAAATATCGGACAAAGATGAACAGGGCAATTCTGCAAACGTGAAGGGAACTTTCATCGGCCTGAATACCACCAATTCCCTGATTCACAGCTCCGGGAAGCTCGTCGCACTGGTTGGCGTGGATGATCTGATCGTCGTGGAAACCGGAGACGCCCTTCTGGTCTGCAGGAGAGGATGCTCCCAGGACGTGAAAA
>JAPLJQ010000449.1 GCA_026388495.1 Deltaproteobacteria bacterium
AGAATGTTTGTATCCCGATATCCTGAATGAGCCTGTCCGGATAATTCGGGCAAAACGGGCGATCAGCGATTATTCCAAGGCAATCCCTGATGCAAAAGGCGAAGCCGAATTGTTGACCTGCTTTGTGGAGTGCGGAAACAAATTTACGCTTGATTACGGCGATATTGACGAAGACTTTTATGATTCCCTTGTGGAAATTTATGGTCAGGCGATAAAAAAAGTCCTCACCCTTCCTGGCAATGAACAGGGTAATTTCAGGAAAAGATTGAAGAAAATCATGCTGTCATCTAATGGCATCGGTTGGGGTTATCATGACGGTCTATGTGACGAATATTATGAGGCATTTAAAGATGAAGAATAGCCATCGCATGGACAGAAAGGTGCAGAAACCGTGAAAAGCTCAAGTATTACCGGGTATGTGAAGTTGAGCGTTCCCGAACGGATTCAGCTTGTGGAAGACATCTGGGACAGTATCGCCGCGGCGCCGGAAGGGTTGTCTCTGACGAATGAGCAGCAGGCGGAACTTGACCGACGCCTTGAAGCCTATCATCGAAATCCTGAAGAGGGTTCTCCCTGGAGATGCGTGTACGATCATTACCACGTATCCATTGAAACGAAGGGAAATGAAACATGAAGGTGTCATATGATCCGGAAGTGGACGCTGTCTATCTGGAGCTGCTAAAAAGCGAGCAGGAGGGCGTTATCGAGGTTGCTGAAGGAATCCATATCGATGTGACTTCCGACGGAAAAATGAGGGACTGCACCCTTTTTTGCGAAGCAAAATGGGGACGCTGTCCCGGTTTTTTCCAAACCCAAAACTTTTTGATGGTCGTGTGATTCACAAATAATATCAATGGTATAAATAGTATCGGAGCTCCGATACTATTTATACCAAGGGCAGTATCATAGACTTAACGATTCGGTTAATCATAGGGTAGAAGTAGAGACGCACGGCCGTGCGTCTCTACAGATATGTGGCAGATGTTTTTCTTCGGATATTTTCTTAAAAATTCCACTACCACATGGCTGTTTGATCTTTTCTGTTGACAAATAGTATATGTTTGGAATATACATAGTCTTATGGGTACAGCTGAAATGATCACCAAATGTATTGGCTTTGACTGGGATGATGGCAACTTGCTCAAGAATTGGGAGAAGCATGGCGTGTCAGCATCAGAATGTGAGCAGGTGTTTTTCAACCACCCATTTATCGCAAGTCCAGATGTTGCGCATTCCAGTGATGAGGCAAGATTCTATACTCTCGGGAAAAGCGATTCAGGGAAACACCTTTTTATCGTCTTTACCGTGAGGAATAACCTCATAAGGATCATTACAGCCAGAGACATGAATCGCAAGGAAAGGGAGGCGTATAAATACCATGAAAAAAATACCTAAGTTCAAAACTGAAGCCGAAGAACGTGACTTTTGGGCAAACGCTGATTCTTCCGACTATGTTGACTGGTCGAAGGCAAGTAGAGTGTTACTTCCCAACATCAAGCCTTCTCTCAGAACGATTTCTCTGCGCCTGCCCGAACTCATGCTTGCAGAGTTAAAACTCATAGCCAATAAGAGAGATGTGCCATATCAATCCCTCATCAAAATATTTTTATCTGAGCGCCTTTCAAAAGAATTAAACGTCTAATCTTGTTCCCGGCGGATGACCATCTCCTATCATAGTCTTCGGCATACGATGGCCACGCAGATGTTGAATGCCGACACCGATCTCTCTACGATTCAAGATCTCCTGGGGCACAACTCCATCAGAACCACGCAACGTTACTGCCGCATATCTAACCCGAAAGTACGAAGAGATTACTTCAAAGCCATGGAGGTGATTATGCTACGAA
>JAPLJQ010000040.1 GCA_026388495.1 Deltaproteobacteria bacterium
CATCATCAGGCCGTGCATCCCGGCCGGGTGGGCCTCTATCTGCGCCCTTCCGCATGGACACCGGACGGTGTGATCGAAGCCATAGAACCGGCGCCTGATTCCCCGTGGGCGCAATCGAGTAGATTTGTACTGGGTGTCCAGTGGCACCCTGAACGCATGCAGGATGATGCACCGCATCGTAATATCTTTCGATCTCTGGTTGAAGCGTCTCAAAGGAAGTAATAACACTGAATCCCTTAAAACTATTCAAAATCTACTTCAGCGGGAAAATGTTCCTCATGCTCGTCCTCGGGTTTGCATCGGGCATGCCCCTCGCGCTGACCGGTTCGACCCTTACGGCATGGATGGTGACGGAGGGTGTCGATATCAAGACCATCGGCCTTTATTCTCTCGTTGGATTGCCATACGCATTCAAATTTCTCTGGTCGCCCCTGATGGACAGGTATGTGCCGCCGTTTTTTGGGCGAAGGCGGGGATGGATGATGATCACGCAGGTGGCGCTGATCCTCACGATTTCCGCGATGGGATTCTTCAATCCTTCCTCGATGCCCATTCTCCTTGCGACCATGGCGGTCGCACTGGCCTTTTTCAGCGCCAGCCAGGACATCGTCCTGGATGCCTATCGAACGGAATATCTCAAACCCGAGGAACGGGGAGCGGGATCGGGTGTCTGGATCATGGGATACCGGATTGCCATCCTCGTCAGCGGCGCCGTGGCCCTGATCCTGTCCGATTTCATCTCCTGGAAGACGGTCTATGTCATCATGGGCTTCATGATGACCATCGGCTGTATTGCCACCTACGTTGCTCCCGAGCCGTTGAAGACAAACCCCGGCGTTGAAAGGATCGAACCGCCGAAAAGTCTCCATGACGCCGTGTTTCTCCCCTTTATCGAGTTCTTCAGAAGACCGGGAGCGCTGGAAATTCTCCTTTTCATTATTCTTTACAAGTTCGGGGATATCGCCGCGGCTCAGATGACAACGCCTTATATTTTGCAGCATATCGGTTTTTCACGAACGGAACTGGGCGCCATTTACAAGGGCTTCGGGATGGCGGCGACCATCGCAGGCACCCTCGTGGGCGGAGCCATCATGACGAAATGGAACATGAAGACGTCCCTTTTTGTATTCGGCGTGCTGCAGGGCATATCCACGTTGATTTTCATCATTCTGGAATTCACGGGCCGCAAGCTTTGGGCGCTCAGTCTTGTCATCGGTGTGGAAAATTTCAGCGGAGGAATGGGAACGGCAGCCTATACTGCCTTACTGATGGGCCTGTGCAATAAAAAATTTACGGCCACACAGTATGCGCTCCTGAGCAGCCTCATGGCCGTTGGCCGCTATATCACGGGAGCTCCGACAGGCTATCTTGTTGATGCCGTGGGGTGGGTGATGTTCTTTGTCATCTGCACCGCCCTTGCTGCGCCCGGCTTGCTGATCCTTGTGAGATATAATCGCTGGGCTGTTGACATGAAGAATTAGAAACTATTTATAATTTTATCGTTCTTTCC
>JAPLJQ010000159.1 GCA_026388495.1 Deltaproteobacteria bacterium
ATGATCATATTGATCTTGTGGTCCGACTGTAAATTTGATAGTAACTTCATTATCATCAGTGGATCAATTATTTATATGTATTTAGACCTGCATTCGCTTTAATCATGGAAATGGAAAGCATGCCGGCGTCAAAAACGTTCATGACGATCATTGCAGGAGGGCCGTATGGGACTGATTTATGAAAAGGAAAGGCATATTGCAAAAGTAGGGTTGAATCGTCCTAATGAAAGGAATGCCCTCGATCCGGATATCCTGATGGAGCTGCATCGAACCTGGCTGGACATTAATCAGGATGACGCCATCCGGGTTGCTATCCTCTACTCCTGTCTTCCCGATATTTTCTGTTCCGGCATGGACCTGAGAACGGCCATTCCTATTCTTACGAGAACAAGGGCTCCGGAAACGGAAGCGGAGCGGTGGCTGGACCAGGCGGGGCCTCATGTCGGAGAAGCCATGCTGAAACCAAACATTGTGAAAAAACCTGTGATTGCTGCGATAAACGGATATTGTCTGACAGGCGGCTTCGAAATGATTATGGGCGCTGACCTCCGGATTGCCTCCGATGATGCGGTATTTCAAATGAGGGAGGCGAGCCTGGGAATCATGCCCGTTGGCGGTTCGAACATTTATCTTCCCCGCATGATGACGCCTTGCCGGGCTCTGGAAATTCTTCTGACCGCCGATAATTTTACTGCAAAGACTCTGTATGATTGGGGTTTCATTAATCGTGTCGTATCACAACGTGACCTGATGGAGGCGTCTGTGAAAATGGCAAATAAAATTGCCTGTAATGGCCCCCTTGCCGTGCAGGGAATTATTCGATGCTTCCGGGAAACCCGGGATATGATATACGGGGATGCCTTCAAAAGGGAGCTTGAAATCGGAATGCCCGTATTTGGAAGTCTTGATGCCCGGGAAGGCATTCTTTCGCAGAAGGAAAAACGTGCACCGAATTTTCCCGGCAAATATGCCTGATTACCGCAGATAGATTCCGGGATGAAATGAGGAGAGGTTCCATTGTATAAAAAAAGAAAGGAGATATATACACATGTCAAAATCAGAAGATGCGTTAAAAGAAGCTTTTGCGGGTGAGTCTCAGGCGAACCGCACATATTTAGCCTTCGCCGTAAAGGCCGAACAGGAGGGGCATCCCCAGGCGGCAAAGCTTTTTCGAGCGGCGGCGGAAGCGGAAACCGTTCACGCTCACAATCATCTCCGGGCTCTCAATGCGGTTTTGAGCACAAAGGAAAATCTGCAGGAGGCTGTTGCAGGAGAGACCCATGAATTCAAATCGATGTATCCCGCTATGATTGAAGCGGCCAGGGCAGAGGGTAACAAGACAGCGGAACGTTCCTTCCATTTTGCGAATGAGGTGGAGAAAATCCATGCAAAACTCTATCAGGAGATGCTGGATCATCTGGGGGAATCTCAGGAGACATATCCATATCTCGTTTGCCCCGTTTGTGGTTATACCGTAGGAAAAGAAGCCCCTGAGATCTGTCCCGTGTGTGGTGCAAAGGGAAAGATGTTCAAAAAAGTAGAGTAAATCTAATAACCTCACAAGTATTATGCCTATTAAATCCCCCTGCGCCCGCAAACATAAGGGTGAAAGGGGGATTTAGTTATTCTCACCTATCCCGACGCTTTCTATGAGAGAAGCCCTGATTCTGATAACCGGTATCGCGTTTTTTTTATTCGGCATGATGAAGTTGAGCGCCGAAGTCCAGAAGCTCTTCACGGTCCGGATACGGGATTATATAAAATACGCGGTAAAAAGACCGGTGTATGGATTGTTCCTGGGTATCGCCTCGACGGTTTTCTTTCAGAGCAGTTCGGCGACGTCTGTTTTAATCATCGGAATGGTTAATGCCGGACTGATTACCTTCTACCATTCCCTCGGCGTAATCCTGGGTGCGGATATTGGGACGACATTGACCGTACAACTGGTCGTCTGGAAATTTACAGATCTTTCGCCCCTTTTCATCATTACCGGCGCCGTCCTGTGGTTTATAGGAAAGGAAAAGTCGAAATCCGTCGGTGAACTCATTTTTTACTTCGGGCTGATATTTTTTGGACTTAGTCTGGCGTCTTATGCGACAGCGCCGCTGAAGGATCATCCAGCTATTATCCGGTTCTTCCAGGAGGCGAAGAACCCCTTGATCGGTATCGGAATTGGTGCGCTTTTTGCCGGCCTCGTGCATGCTTCGGCAATCCCCATCAGTATCCTTGTGATACTGGCACAATACAATATCGTCACGATAGAAAACGCTTTGCCCATCGTGTTCGGGGCCAATGTCGGTACCACCGTAACTGCGCTGATGGCCGGCATGGTGACAAGTATCAGCGGAAAGAGAAGCGCCGTCTCGCACCTCATCTTTAAATGTGTCGGACTTCTCATCGCTATGGCCATTCTCCCCGTTTTCATTGACATCCTGAATGTGTTGACTGTCAATGTGTCTCAGCAGATTGCCTTGGGTCACCTGTTTTTTAACGTTATCATCGTTGTTTTTTTTATGTTTGTGCTTAAACCCTACGTCCGGTTTATGGAAAAGGTGATTCCCGGAAAGGAGGATATTCTGCCGCTCTGGCCTGAGTTTCTCGATGAAAGATATCTTGTGAATCCTGAAGAGGCACTGAACTGCACAAAAAAAGAAATAGGCAGGGAGATGGTGCTGGCGGAAAAGATATTTTCCGAAAGTATTCTTTTAAGGGAGGATTATCAGGAATGGCGGAGACGGAATATCGGCTATATAGAACCTGTTGTTGATAATCTGCGAATGGAGATCACCAATTATTTGTGCCTGGTCTCCCGATGCCGGCTCTCTCCGGAACAGTCACGGAAACTGTTTGTCTTTACAGCCATGGTGGATGATGTGGAGAGGATAGGCGATCATGCTGTCCGGTTGGCCGAAGTGTCGAGAGGAAAACATCTGACGCAGGTAGAATTTACCGGCACTGCCGTAGATGAACTTGGGAAAATTGAAAATCTGGTGGCCGAAAATCTCCATGACGCCGTATCCCTGTTCGACCGTTGGGACGATGAGAAGATAAAAAATGTTACATTGAGAGAGGGAAATATTGATGTGAAAGTGAAGGAAGCAAGGGAAAATCATCTGGCCAGATATTATAACGGGATCTGCCATGCCGACGCCGGCCCCTATTTTGTGGAAATGTTACTTCATCTGGAGAGAATATCCGATCTATGTCAGAACGTGGCCGAATATGTTGAAGAACTTAAAGATGATGAACTCGTAAAAAGTCCCCCAACCTGTCATTCCCGCGCAGGCGGGAATCCATAACATGCTTGAATAACTGGATTCCCGCTTTCGCGGGAATGACAAAAACGGTCCAAAATTGACTTTTTACGATGTCGTCAAAGATAGTTGATTTGACGATGTGCGGCGGCATAACCATAATACAAGTATTTGTTATTTACAAGAAATGGTGCTGAGTTGATGATAATTCTGGCCGTTTTTTTAACGGTGTTTATTCCTGAAGATCATCCTGATCGGCACCTGATCGAAACCGAATGCTTCCCTGATGCGGTTGGTCAGGAAACGCTGGTATGAGAAGTGAACGGCCTTCGGTTCTCGAACGAAAAATATAAAGGTAGGCGGGGCGACGGATGCCTGGGTCATGAAACTGAAGGGGTTTGCTTTGTTCTGATGACGGGGAGGCGGTCTTGATTCGATGATTTCTCTCACAACCCTGTTCAGATCAGAGGTAGGGACCCGTTTTGTGTACTGTTGATAAACGGTTTCAATGATATCAAATATCCTGAGCACCCTCTGCCCCGTCAGGGCGGAAACGAAGATGATGGGTGCGTAATCCATAAATTTGACTTTATCTTTGATATCCTTCACATAATTACCCACCGAAGCATTATCTTTTTCAATGACGTCCCATTTGTTGATAACGAGGATACAGGCAGTGCCTCTTTCAATGATCAAACCGGCGATCTTGGCATCCTGTTCCGTCATGCCTTCCTCCGCATCAATAAGAAGCAGGGCAATGTCGCAACGGTTGACGGCCTTCAAGGCCTGAACGATGCTGTATTTTTCAAGGACGCGGGTTATCCTGCTTTTGCGCCGTATTCCTGCCGTATCAATCACGGCAATCCTGAGCCGTTCTTCCGGGGTCTGATCTGTTTCATCCGTGCCGGGCAGACATTTCGCCACGTCATCCATGAGTTCGTACATGCCTCCCCCGTGCTGGGCGGAGAGGGGATAGAGCGTCTCAATTCCGAGCTGATAAAATTCGTATGCAAGATTTTCATGCTTTAATCCGTCGATCTTGTTGACGGCAAAAAACACGGGTTTCTTTATCTGTCTGAGGATGTTGGTTATTTCCTTGTCCGACGGTGTCAACCCATCTCTGCCGTCCATGAGAAAGATGATAATATCCGCTTCTTCCATGGCAAGGGCTGTCTGTTCACGCATCTGGATAAGGATTTTTTCTGTGGACACAGGCTCAAATCCGCCGGTGTCGATGAGGATGAATTCCTTATCATACCACGTGCAATCGGCATAGTTCCGATCCCTTGTGGCGCCGGGTTCATCAATCACGATGGCTTTGTGTTTCTCGGACAGGCGGTTGAAGAGCGTCGATTTCCCCACATTGGGCCTGCCGATAATGGCAATAACTTGTTTCACTCGATCATATCCTCTCAAAAAATCCAAAAAATGCTGAGCATATTCTTATGAATTGACGGCGATTCATTTCTTGCCTCCTTTGTGAAAAAGGTATGAGAACCGGATGTCTTTACGCTTTGTCTGCATATCCGAATTCCCGGAGCATTTTCGGGTCATGCGTCCAGTCTCTTTGCACCCGGACGAACAGTTCCAGGTAAATACGGGAGGCAAAGAATTTTTCCATCTCCACCCGCGACCGTTTGCCGATCTCTTTGAGCATGGAGCCTTTTTTACCGATGAGAATGCCTTTCTGCGAGTCTTTCGCCACGTTGATGGTTGCCTGAATGCGGATCAGGTTTTTCTCCTCATCCTCTTTGAACGAATCCACCATAACGGCTGTTGAATAGGGGATTTCCTGATGGGCTAAAAGGGTAATCTTTTCCCGGATGATTTCTGCCGCGATGAACCGTTCGGTGCGGTCGGTCATCATATCTTCGGGAAAGTACCGGGGACCTTCGGGGAGGAGCGCCCATATGTGTTCGACGAGAATGGATGTCCCGTCACCGGTCAAGGCAGAAATGGGGATGATGTCAACAAAAGAAAAGAGCTTTTGAAATGCATCTATGACAGGGAGGACAGCTTTTCTCTGCACAAGGTCAATCTTGTTGATGGTCAGAATAACGGGCACCCTGATGTTCTTGAGAGAATGGATGATGGCGTCATCGTCGTGATGAACGCCTGCGGAAGCTTCCACGATCAAGAGAAGGACATCGGCGCTTCTGAAGGTGTTCATTGCTGCGGTGACCATGTATTGATTCAGCGGCGTAGATGCTTTATGAATGCCCGGCGTATCGAGGAAGATCAATTGCCCGTTATCCATGTTCCTGATGCCCATAATCTTGTTTCTCGTCGTCTGCGGTTTATGGGTGGTGATGGCAATCTTTTCGCCCATGATACTGTTCAGAAGGGTTGATTTACCCACGTTCGGTCTGCCGATAATGCCGATGAATCCCGATTTGAACAATGGATGCTCCTTGCTATATGTTGTCGGAAAAGTCCGGTTTCAGTACCTTGTCATGGACGATGACTCTCAGGGACCTTCGTGACCGGTGCGGTTCAACCGACAATTTTATTTCCGCCAGGTCAAAATGTTTCTTGATTCTATGTAAATTTCTGTTCTTCTGCCCCCGGAAGCTTGAGACGTCTTTGGGTGACAGGACAAAGGTGACCGCTTTGTTTCTGACCCGCTCCGAGTCGAGCAATGATGAGGCCATATCATAATAAAGGGATTCCTCCACAAGGGAGCGGAATGCGGGATGATGATGGCCGGCAAGGATACTTCCCGGCTCTTCCATTTCCCGTGTCGTGTGCAGTCCGAGCCGGATGACGGGGATAGAGGCTTCATCAAATCTCCTCACGGCGAATTTACAGATCTCGATCGTTTCAGCGAAGCTTAACGGAGTATATGTCCCGTTGAGATAGGCTTTTGCCAGATCAGTGTCCTCAAGGACAAGGGTGGGATGAATCCTGACGGAATTCGGTTGCAGGGCAATGGTCTTCTCGACGGTATGCTCGAAGGAGGCACGGGTATCTCCGGGAAGTCCGACCATGAGATGCATCCCCGTTTCAAATCCCTGTTGTTTGAGCATTTTCATTGAATCTGCGACATCAGCAGACGTATGGCCTCTGTTGGCAAGAACCAGAACGTCATCCGCCAGAGACTGTGCACCGATTTCAACGGTTGTCACATGGAATGACTTGAGCATGTCCAGACATTCGGCATCGAGGCAGTCAGGTCTGGTTGAGATTCGAATGCCGTTGACAAGCCCCTTTTTTATGAAAGGCCCGGCAAATTTCAGAAGTTCGATCTGTTCGCCTTTTCCCATTCCCGTGAAATTCCCCCCGTAAAACGCAATCTGAATGCGATGAGGCGTCACCTTCGCGCTCTCCAAATACTTATTTACGGTTTCACGGAATGCTTCTTCAGAAATCTTCTCCGGTTGATTTCCTGCCGTCTTCCGGACATTGCAGAAGATGCATCGATGAGGACAACCCCTATGCATGATGAAGATGGGAATGATCATTTGCATAACCCATCCTCCCCGGC
>JAPLJQ010000605.1 GCA_026388495.1 Deltaproteobacteria bacterium
CTGCGGGTATGGGCAGTTTCCCGATGTCATGGATGGAACCCGCCATGCGGGTTCCATCGATTCTATCCTGGGTGAATCCCATCTCCGTGGCAATGGCACGGGCAAGGTCCGCAGACCGGATCTGATGACCGGCAGTATAAGGATCTCTCATCTCCACAGCGGACACCATGACCTGAATAGTAGCTCCTAATGCCTTTCGTAACCTTTCAAAACTCTGTTTGCGCTCCTCGTCCGCCTGTTTTCGTATAGTAATATCTTCATTAATACCTTCATAGTACAGGACACGGCCATTTGTATCATGGACAGCGCGAATGTTTACAGATACCCATATCCGGTTGCCATCCTTCAGGTAAAACTGCGTTTCGGGATTTACGTAGAGCTGATGGGTGATATCCGTGAAGGAAACTATGAGTTCATCGGGGGAGTCATAACCTAACATATCCGACATCGCCCGATTGACGGTAATGAACCGACCTTCCGGTGTTGTCCGGTAGATGCCTTCCTGGGCATTTTCCACGATGCTTCGATATTTTTCCTCACTCTCTTTAAGTGCTTCCTCCACCCGCTTGCGCTCGGCAATCTTCCAAACGAAGTCCATAAGCAGTGTAAGCTGACGGATGTCCGACTGGTCATAATTGGTGGCTTTGTTGGCAACGGCCACCGCAGCCACAATCTTGTCCTGAGCGAATACAGGGATGGTCATGTACTTATAGAGCTCTGCGTGACCCTCCGGGTAACCTTTCCTGAGCGGGTGAGGGGCTTGAAAATCGTTCAGGATGATCGGTTTCCCCTGTCGAACGGCTTCACCCCATATACCCGTTTTTTCAAGATGATAGATGGTCTGCGGTTCAGCGATGGTGCACTCTTTCATCACGTCCTTTGACCAGGTATTCAAGATAAACTCTTTTTTCTGATCGTCGTAGAAATAGATATAGCCAATTTTGCTCGCGGTAAGGGTAATGGCTTCGGCAAGTGCATAATCCACCAAATCTTGGATGGTCTCTGCCTCATACTGTGAGATATTGAGAAGGCTTTCAAGGCGGGCCTCATCCAGTCTTAAGTCTTCTTCAGCCCGCTTGCGGTCTGTTATGTCCCTGATATACGTGCCGACACCTACCTTGCCGACTCCTATGCTGACCGGGAATTTTCGCGTTTCATAGATTCCGTCATGCATTGGTTCTTCTGTCTGAACGATGGCTCCGGACTGGATGACCTCCATATCCGTCTGCCGGCAGACTTGCGCTATAGATTGCGGCAACAATTCGGCATCCGTCTTCCCGATGATTTCGGTTTCTCCTTTGCCCATGAAATCCAGGAGCGGCTTGTTCACCATGATATGTCGTAACTCGTCATCTTTGAGAAGAACCATATCCATCGTTGATTCGAGGAATGTCCGGTAGAGTTCTTCGCTCCGCCTTAGCGCCTCCTCCGCCCGCTTGCGCTTGATTATTCCGGCCAAAGTATTAGCTACCGAATCAAGAAATTCCTCCTCCCTTCCAACACGACTGTGTCCATCTTTCAAATAGAGATTAATCACTCCGATAGTATTTCCAGATAACAGGATAGGAACGCAGTAATGACCGTGTGGAGATATGCCTTCATAACTGACCTCGTGGCGTTCATCAATATGATCGGCGAACTCTATTCTTTTTGTCGATGCAGCCCGTCCACAGAGGCATTTACCAAAAGGAACCCGTGCACATTCCTTGAGCAATGGTTCAGCAAGACCTTTCTGGACTTTCTGTATGAGAACTTCGGGTTCATCCTCAACAAGGAATATACTGCCTTTCGTCTCAATGGAAAGACTGGGAACGGATAGAATAATGTCAAGCACCTTCTGCAGGAGTTCTTCAAGAGAATAATCTTCCAGAGAAAGGCGTAGAAGCGCATTAACCGCCGTTCCGATATCATAGGAGTGTTCGAAGGCTTCTTCCGTACACCGATCTCGCAATGCGGTCAGTTCCTCAATGAGTTGCTCTTTTGTCTTGGCTTCGTCTTTCATATAGAGAATTGGGAGAATTGGGGACAGCCACTGATTAATATAAAGCATAATAATGAGTGGCTGATTAACACTGATTAACAAAATGAAGGCTTATAATTAAGTACCTCTCTGGAGATTAACCACTTTTCCTTCGGTACATAGTGGGTGGTACAAATATCATTATCAGGACTAAAATGGTTATACCGCTCGTAAATAAATTCTTTCAACATGATGTCAGATAATTCACGATCTTTCTTGTTCTTGTCGAGATAATTTTCAATTGCACCCTCTTTGATTATTATCTCAATCTTTTTGGAACGCTTGGTTGGATGCCTTGGATCATTTTTGAGCTTCCAATCGATCTGTATTAAACAATCATTATTGAAAAAACAAGAAGTTATCCAAGCGTTCTCAGGAAAAATTGTCTTTATAAGTCTAACCCAGTAGTCTAAAATATCTTCAGCCATTTCAACTCACTTTCAAGTTTACAATCCTGGAAACAAAACAAACACTTATCCTTACTTTGTAAGGTCATTACAACCATCATAAAGTGGAATTAAGATCATGTATATGGCCCCTTATGCTATGCTTTTAACGATCTCCTCCATCAGTCCCGGTTCAGCTATATCTGAGCCTGCGTTCGGAGTGCCCGCTTTTATATTAGCCTTCTGCTGCTTAGCCATTATGCGCTTTGAAACCTTCTCCATCTGTTTCTGCTGTCTTGCTTTTTCTTTCGCCCGTTTGCCAAAGTTGTACATGGACTTTCCCATTTTTAAGCTCCAATTTTATCTTTTTTTAAACGTAAA
>JAPLJQ010000246.1 GCA_026388495.1 Deltaproteobacteria bacterium
CTGCTCTGAGGCCGCTCTCTTTTCCCTTACCCCTCTTCATCTCCATAAGATGCAGGAAGAACGATACCCTTTTTTGTCCTCTCTCAGCAGCTTGCAGGATTATCCCAAGCGCCTGCTCATTACCCTCATCGTGGGGAATGAGGCCGTTAATATTGCTCTGTCTGTTCTGACCGCGTCCCTGTTCATCCAGTGGTTGGGAATTGACGGCCAGTGGGTGTCCATTGTGGCTACGACCGTTCTGCTTCTGGTTTTTTGTGAGGCCGTTCCGAAAACCTTTGGCGTTACCTATCCCATCCGTCTGTCCTTTATAGTGGCCCCTTTTATGGCTTTTGTATCCTGGCTGGAACGCCCCGTCGTCTGGATTCTGGAAGCAGTGTCCGCCGGGATTGTATCATTTTTCCCCCGGGATCATGCAAGAGACAGGATCGCCATGACCGAGGGCGAATTCAGGACTCTCGTTGACACAGGAGAGAAAGAAGGCGCCCTTGATCCGTCTCAGCGGGGTCTCATCCACCGGGTATTTGAACTCGGAGACAAGCCTGTCTCTGAGGTTATGGTGCCCCGGGTAGATATGTTCTGTCTTCCCGTTTCTTTGAAGATTGAAGATATGGAAAGAGAAATCATCAAGGTCCGCCACGATCGTATTCCCGTTTATGGAACAGACCGCGACGATATTCTGGGTATTCTTTATGCCAAAGATCTCCTGCACCGCATGGCGGACGGCGGCAGGCCCGCGCAAGTCGAGAAACTCCTGCGAAAAGCATACTTTGTTCCGGAAGAAAAGAGTGCGGCATCGATGCTGCGGGATTTTCAGAGCATGAGAATACAAATGGCAATCGTTGTCGACGAGTACGGCGGTGTTTCAGGTCTGGTAACTCTGGAGGATATCCTCAGGGACCTGTTGGAAGACATCTACGATGAACACGGATTGAAGACGAACCTCTGGCAGAAGATTGACGAGCAGACCTTCCTCGTTTCGGGAAAGATGTCGATGGACGAGCTCAGTGAGTTGACCGGTCATCTTTTTCCCGTGGAGGATTTTGATACGCTCGGCGGGTTTGTCTTTCATCTCTTTGGAAAATTGCCGTCAAAAGGAGAAAGTGTCTTTTTTGAGAATTATATGTTTCGAGTTGAAAAAATGAGCGGTACCAGGATTCTGATCCTGAGGGTCGAGAGAAAAGAGAAGCCGCTTTATGGATAGCACCTTCATCGTTATGCTCATTTTGTTGTGTTTGTGCCTTGAGGGGTTGTATTCTGGGGGGGAGATCGCCTTTGTTTCCTCAAACATAGACCGCATCAGGCACAGGGCGAAGGAAGGTTCCCGTTCCGCTCTGCTTGCACTGAAGCTGCTCGAGTCGCCTGAATGGTTTTTAGCAACAACCCTGACAGGGACCAATTTGTGCATCGTTACCAGCACAACCCTGACAACGGCTCTGTTCATCACGCTGCTGGGGGCGGCTCAGGGCGAGATGGTATCCATGCTGGTAATAGTCCCCACGCTGCTGGTGATGATTGTATCAAGAGGCCTGTTCCAGCAGCACGCGGAGACAATGGTCGTAATCCTTGCCCGCTTTATATGGTATTCCTCCTTTCTTTTCTATCCGGTGGTTTATCTCATTGCCAGGATATCAAGGGGGACGGTGAAACTGTCGACGGGAGAGACGGGTCGAACCTATTCTTATGTTACGAAAAATGGATTGAAATATATTCTTGAAGAGCAAAATGCAGACACCGATATCCTGAGCATGGAAAAGGACATGGTCAGGAACGTTATTGATTTTTCAGATGTTACCGTCGGTGACATCATGGTTCCCGTGTCGAAAATGATTTCCCTTCCCGTGACGGCTACCCTGCGAGAAGCCACCAGAATTGCGGCAGAAAAACAGTATTTGCGTATTCCCGTTTATCGCGATCAGATTATTAACATTATCGGCATTCTACACTACTTTGATCTCCTGCAGTACTTGCATGAGCAGGCGGAAAATCGGTCACACGTTTATGAAAATGAATCGGTAGAGAGCTGCCTTAAGCCTGTTGATTTTTATGTTCCAGAAACCATGATCGCCAAAGATCTTCTCATCGATTTACAGGTCAGGGGTGAACGGATGGCTGTTGTGGTTGACGAATATGGCGGGGCTGTGGGTATTGTAACGGTAGAGGATATTCTGGAAGAGGTCGTGGGAGAAATTGATGATGAGTATGACAGCGGTGAAAAACTGTATAAGAAAATCGGTCCGCGAAAATATCTTTTTAATGCCCAGATAAGTGTTGATAAGGTTCGGCATTTAATTTCTATAGACATTCCCGACGGGGATTATGAAACCCTCGGAGGGTTTTTACTCTACAAGATAGGAAAGATACCCAGAAGGCGGGAGACTCTGAAATACGGCGATGCAATATTTGTGGTTGAAGATGCGGATGCAAAATCCATCAAGGAGGTTTTCGTATTATTAACTGCGTCGGATGGCGACAGGGACCGGGGCAGTTGATACATATATAAATATTTTTTGATTCTTTTCGTAGACCCCATTTTTTAATAGGGATGTATAATGGTTCATGAAAGCAGCTCCTGTTGAATCAGGTGAAGAAATGACTGAAAATAAGAAAGAACGATGGAGTGCCATTATTCTGGCGGCGGGAAAAGGAACGAGAATGAAATCGGATGTGGTAAAGGTTCTCCATGTCCTTTGCGGGAAACCGCTCCTTTCCTATTCGGTTGATATGGCGCGGGCTGTAGGGGTAGAGAAAATCGCGGTTATCATCGGGCATCAGGGAGACCTGGTCAGGGAGGCTTTTAAGGGTCAGGGACTGATTTTTGTAAAACAGCCTGAACAGTTGGGGACCGGCCATGCCGTGCTGCAGGCGAGGGATGTATTCCGCGATTACGAGGGAACAATTTTGATTCTATGTGGCGATGTTCCTCTTCTCCGGGTTTCAACTGTAAAAGATCTGCTGGCGTGTCATGTTTCGGGAGAGTCTGTCATTACGGTCCTGACAACCATTCTTGACGATCCCGCCGGCTACGGTCGGATCGTCAAGGGGGGAAAATACGGTTCAGTCGTAAAGATCGTGGAGGCAAAGGATGCTTCTTGCGATGAGAAGAAAATCAGGGAAATCAATACGGGTATCTATTGTGTCAACAGTAAATTTCTTTTTGACGCTGTGGCGGAAATCGGCAATGATAACGCGCAGAAAGAATATTATCTTACCGATATGATTGAAATAGCCGTCAAAAGAGGATTTAAAATCATATCCGTGATTGCACCGGATTCCTTCGAAGTCATGGGTATTAACACGCCGGAAGATCTTGAGAGAGCTTCTGTATATCTTTGATTAACAATACATAAATCCATTTTTCAAATGGTCTTCGTGAGAAGATAAGGGCGGGAAGGGAGAGATATATCTGTTAGAAAGGATAATTTCATGGAAATCGGGCGTTTGTCCCTGAAAAATAATGTGATTCTCGCCCCCATGGCGGGTATTACGAACCTGCCCTTCCGTTCCCTCGTCAGAAGGTTTGGCTGCGGTCTGGCCTTTACTGAAATGATCAGTGCCAACGGTCTCGTCAGGGGGACTGAAAAAAGTTACCGGTATCTCAGTACGGCAACGGGAGACAAGCCCCTTGGGGTCCAGATTTTTGGATCTGATCCGGCCGTCTTGGCTGCGGCGGCGGAAATAGTTACGGATCAGGGCGCCGAGCTTATCGATATGAACATGGGATGTCCCGTCAGGAAGGTTATCAAAACAGGCGCCGGGGCTGCCCTGATGAGAGATCCTGCAAAGGTGGGTATAATTCTGCAACGCGTGAGAAAGGCTACTCCATTGCCCCTGACGGTAAAAATTCGTTCCGGATGGAATCCGCGAGAGATAAGAGCTGTTGAGATATCCGGCATTGCAGAGGATTGTGGCGTCGATGCCGTCATCGTTCATCCCCGGACGGCAGACCAGGGATTCAGCGGTTCGGCAGATTGGAGTGTCATTGAGGCGGTAAAAAAGAAATTACGTATTCCCGTCATAGGAAATGGCGATATCAGAAGTTCGCAGGATGCTTTCAGGATGATCACCACAACAGGTTGTGATGGGGTGATGGTGGGAAGGGCGGCGCTTGGAAATCCATGGATTTTTATGGATATCTTGTCCTGTCTCCGTCATGATAAGCCGGGTCAAACATTGATTCAATCTGAGAGGAAGAGGGTTATCCGGGAGCATATGAATATGGAAATCCTGTATTTGGGGGAACATTTAGGAATCAGGAATTTCAGGAAGCATCTTTTATGGTACACAAAAGGTATGAAAGGCGGTTCCCTGTTCAGGCAGAAAGTGTGTAACATACAGGACAAGAATTTAATTTTAAAAGAAATATGTCATTTTTTCCATTCCGATGAGGAGGTCGACAACGTCAGCTAAAATAAGAGCTTGACTTTTTTTTGTTGACTTGGCATAATTAAAAAGCGCGTAAGGTGCTATACTTTTAAAGACTTATTCGCTACTTAACCAAGTAACTTTTGTTTTCTGAGCGAATCTGTGCAGGTTTTTCCAAGCCGGGTTAACAGTCGTTTAGAATACAAAAAACCGTAAATAAATATCAGGTGTCGGAGTGGAACTCGTTAAATTTAAGGAACTGGAAAATAAAATTAAGAACCTTATCAGCGAACATTCATTGCTGAAAAAAAAGAACCAGGAGTTAGAAGAACTTCTAAAAAACAAAGGATTGGAGTTAGAAGAGGCAAACATTAAAATAAAGGGATTAACCGAGGAAAGGAATTCCATACGCACAAAGGTGGACTCGCTTCTCGATTTGCTTCAGGACATCAATGTACAGAAATAATTGAGGTCGTGCATTTTGAAAAAGTGTTTTTATATCAGAATACTGGGGCAGGAGTTGTCAGTTTTGAGTGATTCAGGGGATGAACATGTTGCAAATGTTGTCAAGTATGTCAATGGCAAGGTGGAAGAGATTGCGGGATCGCCAAATAATTTTAATACCTTGAGTGTTGCCATACTAACTGCTTTAAACATTGCTGATGAGTATATCAAATTTAAAGGTGTAGAAGAAAGTATTTACGGTCAACTGGAAAGCAGATCTGAAAAATTGATTAGTCTCATAAATGATATGAGATAGAAATAAGACATAATCCCCTGCGATGTGCGTGATTAACATTCGTTTTTTGAGCCAACACCTTGGAACCGGGGGCCTTTCTTTGTTCGCCGTGTGCATGTCTGCCAGCATCCCGTAACGGCGGGAGGTGGAAAGCCTAAAGCAACAACAGGGTGCCCACCTTATTGAAAGGTTCAAAAAGGTGGTTGACACGGCATTGGCGGGGGTCATTTTTTATATCTCCCAGTCAAATCCC
>JAPLJQ010000367.1 GCA_026388495.1 Deltaproteobacteria bacterium
CAACTTCAACGTTTGCGCAATGTCTTCTGTAACGTCCTGAACGGAAATTCCCAGCCAGCCCCGGGTGACACTCCCCTTCATTTTGAGATCATTGACAATGCTTTTTGCCGTATTGATGGGTATGGCAAAACCGATCCCCTGCCCATGAGCGACGATGGCTGTGTTGATCCCGATAACGTCACCTTTGAGATTGAACAGGGGCCCCCCACTGTTTCCGGGATTAATGGAGGCATCCGTCTGAATGAAGTTATCATAAGGTCCCGATCCGATGACACGCCCCTTGGCGCTCACGATCCCGGCTGTGACCGTATGATCCAGACCGAAAGGATTGCCGATGGCAAATACCCATTCACCGACCCGCATCTTGTCTGAATCTCCAAACTGAACGACGGGTAATTCCCGGTCCGGATTTATCTTGATCAGGGCGATGTCCGTATTGTGGTCCCTGCCTTTTATTTCTGCATCATATTCTTTCCCGGTTGAAAGTTTGACCTTGATCTTGTCTGCTTTCTCAATGACGTGGTTGTTCGTAAAAATATATCCGTCCCCGGAAATGATGAAACCAGATCCCAGGCTTGTCTGCTTGAACTCTCTTTGAGGACTATCACCGAAAAACCTTCTGGAAAAATCATCCTGTCCGAAGAATCTCGGAAACGGCGTATCACCTCCGAAAGGCGAACCGGAACGGCCCTTAATTGTCTTCGTGGTACTGATATTGACCACGGTGGGGCTTAATTTTTCCGCCAGATCGGCAAAGGATACAGGAGCCCCCGAAACCCTTTCTGCCGGAAGGGCAAAAGCTTTCCCCACATCAATCGTCACAGGTAAAAAAGAAAGGGCGAGGCAAAAGGCGAACGTGCAAAAAAAATGACTTTTTAAAAGACTCACCATCATCGATAACCCCCTCCATACGAAAACAGCGAAACTACGAGTATAAATCTGACGATCAGTCTATACAGACCGGGGGACAATGTCCCCCGGAATCCATCACAATACAAGATACAGCAAATCGATCAACCGCCCGCTGTCTGCGGGAAGGCCGTATTCGAGTACAGGTACTCCATCTTTTCCTTATGCTTTAACTCTTCATTTGCCATTTTGGTCAAAAGGTCTTTCACTTCACCGGCGGGGTAGCTGTCTGCAAGGCTTTTGTAGAAATTGTACGAATTTAGCTCTCGATTTGCAGCAACCAGGTAGACTTCCGAGCTTTTCATGTTCTTTTTTATATCGGGCTTTTCAATATGCTCGATGATTTTGTAATCGACGGCTGCATTCATTTTCAACTCGGTTGCACAGGACAGTCCCTTTTGGCAGTTCGTCAGGAAGTCCTTGTGTTTGGCTTCTTCCTGCGCAATGAATTTCAGGTTGTCTTTTGCGTCCTTGTCTTCCACAAGGTTGTAGAGGCCCATATAAAAATCATATGCCTCTTTTTCCTTGTCAATGGCCATTTTAATGACAGAAGCGAGCGAATTTCCCATTTTCTATTTTCCTCCCTAATATTTATAGTAACGATTAACGGCAACTTCGTAAAAAAGCCTAACGCTGCGAACACACCAATAATATCCGATCAACGATCGAATCCGTTCACACCCCTCAGGCGCCCCCATAACCGATGGTAACCCTGGCGCCCTCCACAATAACCGGCACTTTCCGAACACCGTCAGACAGCTTGAGCATTTCCTGCAGTTTTGCTCCGTCCGATTCTACGTCGATGTACCTTGCCCTCTTCCCGTACGCCGAAAGTGCCTTATCGGTGAACGGGCAACCTGATTTACCGTAAATAAGAATTTCTTCCACCATCACCTCACCTCCAGAAGCAATAATCAGTTACATTGATAGTGTCTGCTCACTAAATAAGATAATTTATTATATCAATCTTTTCCCGTTTATGCCATAAAAAACTATCCTTTAAGGAGGAAATCTCCCTGCGCGAAATGTATATATAAAAACATTGCACAAAAGATTAAAAACGCCTAATATGCCGAGTATAGTCACTTTTCTGTCACTTATCAAGGCGCCTATGAAACGATTTTTTTTAATCATCATGATCCTGCCGGTTTTTCTTTTATCGGGTTGCTTCGGAACGCCTGAAACGATCAAGGATATCCGTGATCTCAAGCAGGATCACATGTTTTATATTGACAGATCTGCATCGGATCGCTTGATGATGGCGCCCCCTGACCAGATAAAGATGGATGCCCGTTACAATACCCTGTATTTTGCTCCCTGGCATCAGACAGAACCTTCCTCATCCCGGGACAAGGTGACAGATACGTTTCAAAAGTTTGAAAAAAATCCCGGGTATGGTGAAAACGGAAGGAAACATAAAAAATCCTGGATGAAAAATATCCGCACAAATGCACAACTTGACCGGTATCCCAATGCCGGATTCGGAGCCATTACCGTCGATAACGCGGACCTGCGGGTTCTTCCCACCCGTAAGCCTTTTTACAGCCGTTATAATATGCTAAACGGATATCCTTTTGATAAATTCCAGGAATCTCTTGTCGCCGCCAATACACCTCTCTTTATATCCCATGTGACAAGGGACAAGGCATGGTTTCTGGCAGAAACGCCTTATGCAACAGGATGGATATCGAGCAGAAGCGTGGCGTTTGTGGATGCCGACTTCATAAAAACATGGGAAAGGGCGCAGTACGCCGTTTTCATCAAGGACAAAACTCCTGTATATGATGATGCGGGCCAATTTCTCTTTAATGCGCCCCTGGGTTCACTGTTTCCGGAAATGGCGGAAAGCACGGACAGCATTAAGATTCTCGTTGCCGTGGCGGATATGAATAAAAAGGCGGTGATCAAAAACGTAACGGTTACAAAAGAGACGGCGGTTACAAAACCCCTGAAATTAACTCCATTCAACATGGCGAAAGTGGCCAATGAACTCATCAATGAAACCTATGGCTGGGGTGGACAGTATCAAAACAGAGACTGCTCGGCCATGATAAAAGACCTGTTTGCCCCCTTCGGCATCTGGCTACCCAGAAACTCGGCGGATCAGGCCAGAGAGGGAGGGACATTTATGGATCTTTCGGATCTTTCTCCGGAAGATAGAGAGATGATGATCCTGAAACACGGCGTCCCCTACCTGACCTTAATATGGAGAAAGGGGCATATCATGCTATATATCGGGAGTCATGAAGGAACACCTTTGATATTTCACAATTTCTGGGGTGTCCGAACGAAGGATTTCCTGGGACGGGGAGGTAGAATAATCGTCGGCCATGCCGCCATCACAACGCTTCAACCCGGCATGGAACTTTACAATATTGACCCGTTGCAGGGCAATTATTTAAATTACGTTTTAGGCATGACCCTGTTAACAAACCCTTCAACCCAAGGAGCTTTAAAACCATGAATAGTCTTGATGCAATCTTTTCGCCGGAATCCGTGGTCATCGTCGGCGCCTCCAATACCCCGGGAAAGGTGGGACACGATATTTTCGCCAATATCCTGAGGGGCGGCTATACGGGCACACTCTATCCCGTCAACCCCAAAGCAAGATCCATCCTCAGTGTGAAGGCTTATCCCACCATTTCAGACATTCCGGATCCCATCGATCTTGCCATCATTATCCTTCCCCCGGGAGCATCCCTTGCAGCGGTGGAAGAATCCGTCAGGAAGGGGATAAAAGGCATTGTGATTGTTTCCGCCGGTTTCAAGGAAGTCGGTGGAGAGGGGCTTGAAATTGAAAACAAAATCGTTTCCATCTGCAGAGATGCCGGGGTTCGTCTCGTCGGTCCCAACTGTCTCGGCGTCATCAACCCTGTTTCGTCAGTCAGTCTGAACGCGAGTTTCTCCGCACGCATGCCGGAGGCGGGAAATATTTCCTTTATTTCCCAGAGTGGAGCCCTGTGCACCGCCGTTCTTGACTTTGCCGCAGACAGGGATATCGGATTCTCAAAGTTCATCTCCATCGGGAACAAGGCGGACGTGGATGAACTGGACCTTCTGCAGTATCTCCATGAGGATAGGGACACGGCGGTGATCATGCTCTACCTTGAAGAGCTCAAAAGGGGCAGGGAATTTATATCCATCGTTAAAGAAATCACCTCGGGATACAGGTCAACGCCGGTTCTGGTCATCAAGTCAGGAAGGACCCGGGAAGGGGCAAGAGCGGCAGCTTCTCATACGGGAGCCCTCGCGGGAACGGAGGCGGTGTACGATGCCATCTTCAAGCAGGCGGGTATCATCCGGGTAGATTCCATCGACGAGCTTTTCGATTTTGCGAATGCCTTTGCCTACAAACAGGAAAGTGCTCTGGGCAAACGGGTCAGAAAGCTGCCGACAGGAAACCGGGTTGCCATTGTGACCAATGCCGGCGGACCGGGAATTCTGGCAACGGACATGACGGTTTCGTCGGATCTTGAACTCGCCAGCTTCAGTAAGGAAACCCTGGAATACCTTGCAAGCTATCTTCCGTCGGCTGCAAATGTTCACAACCCCGTTGACATCATCGGAGATGCCTCTCAGGACCGCTACGAAAACGCCCTGAAAGCGGTCATCAGGGATGAGGGCGTTGACGGGGCTCTCGTCATTCTGACCCCTCAATCCATGACAAACGCCCTTGCCACGGCAGAAGCCATTGTTCGTGTCGCCAGAGATTCCCGGAAACCGATCCTCTGTTGCTTCATGGGGATTATCGATGTTTCCGCAGGGGTAAAATATCTTCAGGAATACGGGTATCCCGTTTACAGGTTCCCGGAGAACGCCGCAAAAGCCTTTGGAGTCCTCTATAAATATGCCAAATGGCTGCACAGGGAACACCTTTCCCAGTTCGATCTGATCCACGACAAGGAACAGGCGGATCGAGTGATCGCACAATATCTTACAGCGGGCAAAACCGTTCTTGGAGAAATGGATTGCACTGAACTCCTCAAGTCTTACGGCTTCCATGTCCTCGCCTCTCAACTGGCAAAAAGCGAGGATGAGGCCGCAGAAATCGCAGAAAACATCACCTTTCCCGTCGTCATGAAAATCGTTTCTCCACAGATTCTGCATAAAACCGATGCCGGTGGAGTGGTCGTCGGCATTAAAAACAAAGAGGATGCAAAAACGGCTTTCCGTGAGATTATGGAGGGAGCGAATAAATTCAACCCCGATGCCGTGATTGACGGCGTCATGGTTGAGAAAATGGCCAACAGGGGAGAAGAAGTGATCCTGGGAATGAGCCGTATGCCTTATGGTCCCCTCCTCATGTTCGGCCTCGGCGGTATATTTGTTGAGGTTTTTCAGGATGTCGTGTTCCGCCTCGGTGCGATCGGCCGGAATGAAGCCCACAGGATGATCAGAGAAATCAAGGGATACCGGCTTTTAGACGGGTTCCGAGGAAGACCGAAGGCAGACATTGAGGCGCTGGAAAAAGCCATTGTGATTCTGTCGGATATGGCTGCAAACCATCCGGAAATCAAGGAAATGGATATCAACCCCCTTCTTGTCCACCCCGAAGGAGAAGGCACCACTGTAGCGGATTGCAGGATTATCCTGAAGACAACGGACAACATATGATGTAAGAAATAAGAGCTTTGAATTTTGTCATTTCGAGGAGTGTTAGCGACGAGAAATATTAATGTTATTAAATATATTAAGATTTCTCCCTTCGGTCGAAATGACACGATTAGTAGTTTTTCCAAAGATAAAGATCTCAACATACAGAAATTTTAAAGAAAATAACTCAGGAGGCAAACATGGCAAAAGTAGGTGTCGTCTTAGCTGGTTGTGGTGTGTTTGACGGGGCCGAGATACAAGAGGCGGCCCTGACGCTGCTTTTCCTGGACAGAGCCGGGGCTGAGATTATCTGCATGGCCCCCAACGTCGATCAGATGGATGTGGTAAACCATATCAAGGGCGAGGCCGTCAGTGAAAAAAGGAATGTCCTGATTGAAGCCTCCCGCATCGCCAGGGGGGTTATCAAGGACATGAAGGACGTAACATCTGCGGATCTCGATGCTCTTGTGTTCCCGGGAGGGTTCGGAGCGGCAAAGAATCTGTGCAATTTTGCCGTGAAAGGGCCGGATTGTGCTGTCAATCCGGAAGTCGAAAGGCTGATCAAAGAGATGCACGGGGCAAAAAAACCCATCGGATTCATCTGCATCGCCCCGGTGATAGCCGCCAAAGTGTTGGGTTCATTCAACCCCCAGCTCACCATCGGGCATGATCCGGACACAGCGGGCGCCATCGAGAAACTGGGGGGGAAACATGTGGCATGCACCGTGGACAACATCGTCGTGGATGCAAAAAACAAAGTGGTGACCACCCCCGCGTACATGCTGGGCCCCACCATCTCGAAGGTTGCCCTGGGCATTGAGAAGCTGATCGGCGAACTGTTAAAATTAGCCCGTTAAAAAATAAGGACCCATAAATTCAAGAATTAATTCGAAAGGTTCCATGTACAAATACAAAATCACCCTCGAATACGATGGAACCAGCTATAGAGGCTGGCAGACGCAGAAAAACGCAAGGAGTGTCCAGGAAACGCTGGCGGATACGGCAGAAAAGCTGTTCGGAGCAAAGGTGGATATCCAGGGCGCGGGCCGGACCGACGCCGGCGTCCATGCCCTCAGGCAGGTGGCCCACATGGTAACGGCAACGTCCATGCCGCCCCGGAAAATCCAGGAAGGCCTGAACGACCGGCTGCCCTCCAATATCAATATCCTTCGCGTCGAGGAAGTGCCCGTGAGCTTTCACGCCCGGCATTACGCCGTTTCCAGAAGCTATCTCTATATCATCTCAAAACACCGGACGGCCTTCGGAAAACGTTACGTCTGGTGGGTCCGGGATTTACTGGACATGGAGAAGATGCGCTCCGCCTGCAGCCTGTTTGAGGGCTTTCACGATTTCGCATCCTTCGCGGACAAACGGATGGATAAGGATGCATCTACAAAGGTCAAACTGGATGTGGCGGATATCCGGGAAGCGGGCGACCTGATCATCCTGCGCTTCGTCGGTTCTCATTTCCTCTGGAAGATGGTTCGCAGAATAGTGGGAATTCTTGTCGAAGTGGGCAGGGGAAACCTCCCTTACAATGATGTCAAAAACATGCTGACCCGGTTCTCCGACCTGCCGGCAAAACACACAGCGCCGCCTTCCGGACTTTTTCTGGAGCGGGTATTATACGAGGGAGACACGGAGAAACCGGCAAAGTCGGTTGGGTTACTTTTTCCCGGCGAACTTTCCCGATGATCACCGATTGTCTAACCTCAATCCCGTTGTTATGCCGTCAAACAATGAAGCGCCGGCAAAGCGACGAAGAAAGAGGCGGCGGCACTGGAACAAGCTGGGCATCTTGTTTTTTGCGACTTTCTTCCTTTAGACCGAATAATTTCATTGCTGTAGTAGATTTAAGTGTGAATCGTGATACGGCTTTATGAGATTTCCACTTTTTCCTGAGGGGGTATGCCATTAAAAAATTTTATTTTATCAAGCAATGGTTTTTCTGCTATGCATTAATTTTTCTTATAGTGTCTTTGCTGTTTTCAGCTGTGTCTTACGCCCAGCCACAACAGGAAGAATGGAACAAGGCCGTTACACTATTCAATGAGGGGCAGAAACATATTAATCATTCAGACTTTCGCGGTGCCATTGAAAAATATGAGAAAGCCCTGTCTCTTTTTCAGAAATTAGGGGAGAAAAGAGCCTCCGGGGCAGTTCTCGGTGGATTGGGGCTTACCTACCGTAATTTAGGAGATTACCAGAAGGCCATCATCTATTACGATCAGGCCATCACTATCGCTGACGAGATTGGTGATAAAAAAAGTAAAGCAGCCTATCTCGTTAATCTGGGAGTTACCTACAGTAATTTAAAGGATCACCACAAGGTCATTGATTGTTATGGACAGGCCGTAGTGATCTATGAAGAAATCGGTGACAAAAAGAATGAAGGAATATGGCTCGGCTTCTTGGGGGAAACCTGCATTTCTATGGGCAATTACCGGAAGGCGATAGAGCATTATGAAAAAGCCTTGGCAATTGCAGAGGATGTCGGTGACAAAGAGGGAAAGAGGCACTGCCTCGGCAACATAGGTGTTGCATACCACAATTTAGGTGATTATCGAAAGGCCCTCAGTTATTCAGAACGTGCGGCGGCTATTGCAGAGAAGCTTGGGGATAAAAGTAGTACTGGAATTCATTACGGGCGTATGGGGGCTGCATACCTCAATTTAGGTGATTATAAGAAGGCCATGCGCAATTATGAGCAGGCTATAGCTATCGCAGAGGCGTTTGGGGATAAACAAGCAGAGGGAACATTGCTTGGCCATATGGGAGCTATATACATCAATTTTGGTAATTACCCCATAGCCATTAGCTACATGGAAAAATCATTGGCTATTGCAGAGGCGGTCGGGAATAAACAAGGCAAAGGAGCAGCTCTCGGAGGGTTGGGGGTTGTATATGCGTTATTAGAAGACTATTCGAAAGCCATTAATTACGGCATGCAGGCTATTGCCATATATAAAGAAATCGGCATTCCCTACGATAATATTGAAAGCATTCTCGGTCTTTACTACCTTAGCCTCGGGCAATATGATGAGGCGTTTTCTATTTTTGAAAAGCACCAGCATTCCATCTTCCTCGGAATGTATTATCTCAAGAAGATGGATTTCAAAAAGGCCAAGGAAATGTTCGACAGAGGAAGAGCAAAAGACGAAAAAGCAAGAAAGGCATATTTTGTAAAGCCAAGATGGATCGGCCTTGGACTCGCTAATGAAGGACTACATAAGTATGAAGAGGCATACCAGTGGTATAAAAAAGCTGTCGACTATATGGAGGACCAGAGGGACAACTTGGGCGCTAACGAACGGGAACACTTTTTTAAGGGCACGGAATATGGGTTCAAGAGGATCGAAGCCTATGAAGGGGCAGCCCGCTGTGCCTTCATGCTGGGCAGGCTGGACGAGGCATTCTATTGGGCGGAAAACACACGAGGGCGGATATTACTGGAACTACTTTCCCGCAGGCATGCCGGGGAAAACTACAAGATTCCCCTGATCATGGCTCAAGAGGAAGAGGACCTGACAACCGCAATCATGATCAACAGGAAACAGAATCAGACGGCCTTCCAGAAGAACAACCCCGAATTGCTAAAGCAGACCGAAGATGAATACCTTGCACTGAGGCAGAAGATGGAGGGCCTCATTGCCCGCCTGCGAAAGGAGTATCCCCAGTACGCAGCCATAAAATATCCCCAGCCTGTGAAGCTTTCCCAACTTGCCCTGAAGAAGGGAGAGACAATTATCGAATACGAGGTCACAGACCCTTACACCATCGGTCTGGTGATCCGTGACGGTAAAATCCTCAAAGGCTTCAGGGTTGAAAAGACGAGGGCCGAGCTTGAGGGTTTGATCAGGAAGTTCCGATCCCCCTTCACAGATAGTAGCGACCCCAATGAGTTCAGCCTGAACCTTGCGAAGGAACTGACCGACCTTCTCATCAAACCGGCCATGTCTCTCCTTACGAAAGGTGAACACCTGATTATCATCCCCGATGAATCCTTAAGCCTCCTTCCCTTTGAATCCCTGCTCCTTGATGCTCCGCAGGACATGCTGAAGGAGGAAGCTGCTATGCTTGCTCAGGCGAAGAAATTACCGGAAAGCGATATCATGGATCAAAGGTTGATCATCCGGGGACTGAGCAAGGGATCGGCAACACGGGGCAGTGGTTTAATGATTGCCCCCCGCGTGAGCACCAAGATCATGTTTGAGACGGGTTCTGCACAGATCAGCAAGGATTCGAAGAGGCTGCTGGAGGAGATCCTCGCCGCGTTGCAATCAAAGGAATTACATAACACTCCCATCAGTATTGAAGGCCACACGGACAGTGTGGGCGACCCCGGATATAACTTGAAGCTTTCCCGCAGAAGGGCTCAGGCGGTCATGGAATATCTGACAAAGAACGGGATAAACGAAACCCGCCTCAACTTCACCGGGAAGGGAGATACGGAGCCTGTTGCGAACAATGTCACAGAAAAAGGAAGAAAACAGAACCGCAGAGTTGATTTTGTCCGTGTCCTGGATATATCGGGTGTTAAGTCCGCATCGACTGTGTCGCGAAACCTTGTTTATGCCATTGACGAATATCCCATCAGCTATTATCAATCCGCCTCGGTCCTCTCTCTCCAGAGGGGTCTGCATACAAGTCGGATGAAAGAGCCGACCTTCTTTGGTCTGGGCGATCCGGTCTTTGATACCAAGGATCAACGCTCAGCGGGTATGCGAGCGATCACCATCGTGACGAAGAAGGGTACAGCCTCCACAGACATTGCAGCCAGTGAAGGGACGAAAGATGCAGGTTATCGCTTCAGCAGGCTTGAGAATACCGCCAAGGAGGTCAAGGAGGTGAGCCGTCTCTTCCCCGATTCCAGGGTGCTCATTGGCCCCGATGCCTCGAAGAATAACCTGAAAAAAGAAAACCTGACATCCCGTCGCTATGTCCTTTTCTCAACCCATGGCATTCTGGGCAATGAAATCCCCTATATCAAGCAGCCCGCACTGGTCCTAACCCTGGTGGGAAACAAGGAGGAAGAGGGCTTCCTTACTGCCACAGAGATTTTCAACATGAGCCTGAATGCCGATCTGGTGGGCTTGTCCGCCTGTCAGACGGGATTGGGGATTCAATCTGCCGGGGAGGGTGTTGTGGGTCTTTCCCGGGCCTTCATGTATGCAGGGACGGACAGCGTTCTGGTCAGCCTCTGGAGTGTCTCAGACGAGTCCACCTATAAGCTCGTGGTCAGGTTCTTTGAAGGACTGAAAAAGGGTAAGGACAAGTTGACAGCCCTGAAAGAAGCGAAGAGTTATCTGCGCGCAAGCGGTTATGACAATCCCTTCTACTGGGCGCCCTTTATACTCATGGGGGAGTCGAACTGACAGAAGGTGACCTGGTTTGAACTGTTGGCTTATAATAACCGTCGGTCTTATTCGTGAACGTAATATTGCAGGTTTCAATTGGCTATCGTTAGTACTGCAAGACACAGAGATTCGTTGAGAGGATCGTCACTTCGAAGGTCAAAATGAGGTGTGGCAATATTGTATAACTGGCGCAGGCTTTGGCTACCACGACTATAAAGTTATATGGTTCCACAATGGACAAGTTACAGGAATAACGTCTTATAAAGACACGACCACTGCTTCTTCGTTGCGAGGGGCATTTCAAGACAATCAGGTGGGAGAATGCTCCTGATCAGACCATAGAAATTAGAAAAAGATAATCAGGTCTTGTGGTTTTAACAGGGCCGGGCCTTGACTTTCGAGTTTCGCACCTAAATGAAATTAATCACGGCCCTCCAGATTCTTAGCAGTCTATGAAGGAGGAAAAATGACCAAGACGAAGATGATATACTTGGCGCTATCCTTGGCCTTGTCCGGGTGTGCATACAGCATTAAGGATATTGACGTTAGCAAGGCTGACCCTATTTGCACACGACAATGCACCACCACATATTCTCAGTGTGTCTCTGGTGGCCCATCAGTTGGCTTCAAAACCGAGACACTGCGAGCATGTAGAGAGGCATATGCGATCTGCATCTCCTCCTGCCCTATCAAATAGGATGAGATGGCTGAACCAAGCAATCCGGCCGACTCGCGCCTGCGGCTGCTCGCGGGTGAACACCATGTTGGACTATTGAGAAATGATTCAGTCAGAAGATGTTTTCGCTAATGAATTGGAAGTGTTCCGAACTGAGGCCGAGTCGGGTATCCAGTTTTTCTATTCTTATCTTACCGTCCATGCTGTCGCTGGAGAAAACAAGGACGTCCATCGATTATTGAACCAAGCGCCACTCTTTTGGAACACGGCCCTTGGTGCTCTACAGACCAGCGCCTTCATTGCTCTAGGCAGAGTGTTCGACCAGAAGTCGAAGCACAACATCGATCTCCTGCTCAAAATTGCCCAGTCGAACATTTTTATTTTCTCTAAGGAGGCGCTGTCTGGACGCAAGCGCCGGGGTAGCACCAACGCTGATCAGTGGATCGACGAGTATCTCCGTGAGGTGTATGTGCCGAACGCGGATGATTTCCGGCGACTCAGACGCCATGTTGCCAAAAGACGCAAGATTTACGAAGACAAGTACCGAACCCTACGGCATCAGGTTTTTGCGCATAAGACAATCTCTGCGAAAGAGGATGAGCAGGCGCTCTTTGATAAAACAAACGTTCGGGAGTTCCAGCAGTTGTTGATTTTTCTTAGGCGGCTTCATGAAGCGCTGTGGCAACTTTATAACAACGGGCGCAAGCCAACTCTTCTGCCGACCCGCTACTCAGTCAAGCGCATTAGAGAACAACCTTCACCAGAGCTTCGGGGCCGCGCTCTACAAGAGCGGCTGGTTCATGAGATCGAGGCATTTCTAAAGACCGTCGCCAATAAAGCTCAACAACTGCCTCAACCAGCGTTACTCTCTTTCGATTAGTAATCCTCGGTTATTATGAAGACCGGAAATTGAACATTTGTAACTTAGACAAGACCCATTTCAACCAGATTCTCAAATCAAAAGTACGCATGACCCGGATGAACTTTTAATTGGGTGTTTCGGCTTTCAATTTGATATGGAATTGTTTTTTGAGAGGGTAGCATAATTCTCTATATCATCTCAAAACATCGGACGGCTTTCGGAAAACGTTACGTCTGGTGGGTGCGGGATTTACTGGACATGGAGAAGATGCGCTCCGCCTGCCGCCTAAATTTTGCTTTTTCGACCGGGTGTGCTATGGTGAAGACCATGCAGCCACTGATCATTCCCCGGAAGGGACACAGTATATCCAGAAAGCAGGTGAACCAGAATGCCCTGCGCACGCTCTACCGACTCCGTGACTATGGCTTCATAGCCTACCTGGTAGGGGGATGTGTCCGCGAC
>JAPLJQ010000433.1 GCA_026388495.1 Deltaproteobacteria bacterium
CGCCGCCGCGCGGGCCATGCGTCTCATGAATCCCGGAATGCTAACGGTGGAGGCGATCACCGCGGAGGTCGATACTGAAAAATGCAACGCCTGCGGCCTGTGCGCCAAAGTATGCCCCTACAATGCCATAAGCGTGGACACAAAGGCAAAATTGCCGGCAAGAGTCACAGCAGCGGCATGCTCCGGATGTGGTACGTGCGCGGCGGAATGCCCGACCCTTGCCATTACCATGAACCACTTCACCGACGCGCAGATCGAGGCCCAGATCGAGGCCATCCTGGAAAAGGACGCCGCCGGACGCATCCTGATTTTTGCGTGCAACTGGTGCTCCTATGCGGGCGCCGATTTCGCCGGCGTATCACGTCTCCGGTACCCGCCCAACACCCGCCTGATCCGGACCATGTGTTCGGGCAGAATCCACGAAAAGTTCATCTGGCGGGCCTTCGAAAAGGGGGCGCCCGTTGTCCTGGTTTCCGGATGCCATATCGGCGACTGCCATTACATCAACGCCAACCACTGGACGGAGCGGCGCATAAAAAGGGTTTGGAAAAAGATGGAAAAACTCGGCCTGCGTACGGAGAGGCTCGGGTTGGAGTGGATCAGCGCCGCGGAAGGGATTCGCTTCCAGCAGGTCATGGAGGGCATGGAGCGCATCAGGCAGAGCGTCACCCCCGAAGAAATCGCGGAAACCTTACGCCTCCTCAAAAGCAGAAAAGAAGGGCCGTGAGACAGAATATTCAAGTCTTCATAAATATAATGGAACAAAAGGGACTTGTTAAAAGATTTGATGAAAAAAAGGCTGGGAGTTACCGGCCTTTTGAATGTTGTAGAATCTGAATGCCTTCCTTGTAATGTAGCATCGGGTGATTTTCACGGGTATACTTTGTTTCAAACGGTTATCTTTAATTGACTGAACTAAATGACATAACAGACATATTCATCATACAGGACATCTTACTGAACACATTTGCCCCGATCCTTTGAAAAAAACGACACACTTGACAGTTTGTTCTGCCTTTTCACCATAGAATTAAGATTCAATCTGTGTTACTTTTCTTGTCAACTGACTGTGCGGATTTAGTTTGTTGGTAAGTCTTATAAACGGATAACCTTTATTAAGCGTCACGAGTAAAAACCCTGCTTACTTATGATTTACACTGCACTTATCAATAACATCACCCTCATTGTTGCTTTAAGCATTCTCTACAGCCTTATTGTCCGTAAGTGGGAATATGCCTCGAAACCTCACCGAGTAATCTCCGGTTTCCTGTTTGGTGGCGTAGCCGTTATCGGCATGATGAATCCGCTGGTTTTTTCTCCCGGACTTATTTTTGATGGTCGCTCAATAATAATCAGCATTGCAGGTTTCATAGGTGGTTGGGTTACTGCTTTTATTGCCGCGCTGATGAGTATAGCGTACCGCGTCTATCTTGGTGGTCCGGGGGCGATCATGGGCGTTTCGGTAATTACGTCGTCAGCTATTATCGGCATTGCCTATCATCATGTGCGAAAACAAAAAGCGAATTTGACAAAACCCATACACCTTGTCGGATTTGGTATAATCGTTCACGTATGCATGCTGATCCTGACTATGACACTGCCGTCCAGCATGAAACTTGACGTGTTGGCAAAGATTGCAGTCCCGGTCATTACCATCTATCCAATTGGCACATTGCTTGTTTGCCTTGTCCTTCTTGAGCAGGAATCCCGCATTCTCGCCGAGAAAGCGCTTCGTAGCAGCGAGGAGAAATACCGTGAACTGGTGGAAAATGCCAACAGTATCATCTTGAGAATGGATCATGTTGGTAACGTAACGTTCTTCAATGAATTTGCCCAGCGGTTTTTTGGATACAGTGAAGAGGAAATACTTGGTAATAACGTCGTCGGTACCATTGTCCCCGAGGTAGAGTCTACCGGGCGCGATTTGAGGTGGCTGATTGAAGACATCGGACTGAACCCGGATCGTTACGTCAATAATACCAATGAAAATATGCGTCGTAATGGCGAGAGGGTCTGGGTAGCCTGGACCAATAAGCCCGTCTATGACGATAAAGGTCAGGTCATTGAGATTCTCTGCATTGGTAATGACATCACCGAGCGCAAGCGGGCTGAAGAAGCCCTTATGCAGAGTGAAGAACGGCTCAGGAACATACTTGAGGTCGCCAATATCGGCATCTGGGAAAGAGACCTCTCCACCGGTGTGGCCTGGCGGTCCTTGTACCATGATCAGATCTTCGGCTACGCGGAACCACTGCCGGAATGGACATACTACGAGACCTTTTTAGGACATGTCCTGCCTGAAGACAGACCTAAAGTTGAAGAGAGCAACCGCAGATCGATGACAGACCATACCCAGGTCAATTTTGAATGCCGTATCCGCAGGGTCAACGGCGAACAGCGATGGATATGGGTACAGTCCAATTCGGTAATCAACGACAGGAATGAAGTCGTGAAGCTGACCGGAATAGTGCAAGATATCACCGAACGCAAGAAGGCAGAGGATGCCCTCAGACAAAGCGAAGAACAGCTCCGCCTGGTCACGGATAACATGGTGGACCTGGTGCTGCAAACGGATACTCAGGCGGTATTTCAATATTTCACGCCAAGTGTCACACGTCTTTTAGGGTATCGCATCGAGGATGTACTGGGGAAAAACGCCTTCGATTTTGTTCATCCGGATGACTGCGATGGTGCGATGAATGCGTTCCAGGAGGCGATGAAGACGGGGTATGGCATGGTCGAAGCCCGAATACGCCACAACGAGGGGCATTACATCTGGATGGAACTTGTCGGCAATGTCTTCTTTACAGAGAAGGGAGATGTAAAAGGTATCATTATGGGAGGCCGCGATATCACCGGGCGAAAACGTATGCAAGAGGCATTGATTTTGGCGAGCCAGCGTTTGAACGATATCATTGACTTCCTGCCCGATGCGACCCTTGTTATCGATAAGGAGGGCCGGGTCATCGCCTGGAACAGAGCCATAGAGGAGATGACGGGAGTAAGTGCGGCGGACATGTTGGGCAAGGGCAACTACGAATACGCCTTGCCCTTTTATGGTGAAAGAAAGCCCATTCTCATTGATCTTGTCCTTAAACCCAATGAAGACATTGAAGCGAAGTATATCAGCATAGAGAGAAGAGATATGGTCCTTGCGGGTGAAGCATATATGCCGGCCCTCAGGGAAGGCGAGGCGTATCTCTTCGGGACGGCGAGCGTCTTGCGGGACTCGAAAGGCAATATCGTCGGCGCCATCGAATCAATACGCGACATTACCGGCCGAAGGCGGGCGGAGGAAAAATACAGGGACATATTTGAGAACGCCATAATGGGTATATTCCAGACAACCCCTGAGGGACGTATCATAAGTGCCAATTCTGCTTTCGCCCGTATTCTTGGATATGATTCGCCGGAAGAGATAATAAATGCGGTGACAGATCTATCCCGTCAGGTATATGTCAATCCCAAACGCCGCGCTGAGCTTCTGCGCCTCATTGAGGAGCGAAAAATTGTTCAGGAATTTGAGGTTCAGTTTTTCCGGAAAGACAGAAGCATTGCTTGGATTACTATTAACATACGTGCTGTCCGTGACAGCGGCGGGAATTTGCTTTATTATGAAGGCACTGTTCAGGACATCACGGATCGCAAGCTCCTTGAAACCCAGTTACGACAGGCACAAAAGATGGAAGCCATAGGGACGCTGGCAGGGGGAGTTGCCCACGATTTCAACAACATTCTTGGGGCTATGATCGGATATACGGAAATTGCACAACTTCACGCTCATACAGAAAAACAAAAGTACTACCTCGAGCAGGTTCTTCGTGCCTCTGACCGGGCAAAAAACCTCGTCAATCAAATCCTCGCTTTCAGCCGCCAGCAGGAACAGGAACGAAAACCAGTCCTTGTTGCGCCCATTGTCAAGGAAGGGCTCAAACTTCTCAGGTCTTCCCTGCCCGCCACCATCAAGATTAATCAGAGCATCACAGCTACATCGGCCATGGTTCTCGCCGATTCTACGCAGATCCACCAAGTGGTGATAAACCTGTGCACCAATGCTTCCCATGCAATGCGGGAGACAGGGGGAGAATTAAACATTAAACTGGATCATGAGAGGGTTGATTCTGGCAAGACACATCACCCCCTTGGCCTGTCAGCGGGTGACTATGCCAGGTTAACAGTCAGTGACACCGGTCATGGAATCGATGCATCCATCATGGATCGGATCTTTGATCCTTTCTTTACCACCAAGGGACCGGGAGAAGGGACCGGGCTTGGCCTTTCTGTGGTGTATGGGATTGTCAGGGATCACAGCGGTGTTATTAATGTAGCCAGTGAGCCTGGGAAGGGAACGACCGTCAGCGTATACCTTCCTCTGGTTGAGACCGTGGAACTGATACAGAAAAGTAAACCTGAACTGATTGCTGGAGGCAGTGAGCGGATCCTCTTCATTGATGATGAACCGGCACTGGTTGAAGTGGGGAGTATTATGCTGACATCTCTCGGCTATTACGTCACATCCAAGACAAGCAGTATTGAGGCACTGGAGGTGTTTCGTGTCAGGCCATATGATTTTGATCTGGTGATCACCGACATGACCATGCCGAACATGACAGGCATCGAATTGGCCCAGAAAATCATGCGTACCCGGCCCGGCATACCGATCATCCTCTGCACGGGTTTCAGTGAAACGATCACACCAGAAAAGGCGAAGACCCTCGGTTTAAGGGAGTTTATTATGAAGCCCATCATTAAGATTCAGATTGCCGAAGCAATCAGGCGTGTTCTTGATCAAAAAGAACAGGGATAAACGGGTCCGATGATCATAGCTTAATCTTATAATGGGCGTAATTCATTGCCGCCTTATTTATCCCATTCTGGATCAAATCTGGATGTAAGCATTCTATGGGTAGTCGGGGTTTCAATGGATGTGATCATGACCAACTAAAAAGTCGCTGGAACGGTCAGCACTGCGCCAGCGTGCATACCTTAGTCCTGCTGCAGGCTCGAGCCGCTCAGCCCCACATTATACTCTATACTATCTTTCACAGGTAATCCTTGATCGGTGCTGATATTCAAAAGTGAATGTTAATAGGTGGCGTCAATAACCAGCACATTTCATTTTTTCTTTGATCACTCCTGCCGAACGAAAGCTGCTACACAAACGCATTTTCCCAAAATCCCGACTTCAACAAAAAAATGAATGAACTCTTGGTAAAATCAAAAGTGACGACAGGCGTTGAAAACGAACGGACTGCCAATCCATCTCCGGAAGCATGGCAGGCCTTCCACCATCAATTCCGGTACTGTTTTGCCCGGCG
>JAPLJQ010000162.1 GCA_026388495.1 Deltaproteobacteria bacterium
GTAAAACAAAACCCCCTTCATTCCTGCATTTTTGATCAGAGTGAATACAAAGTCCGCGTTGAAATTCAGCATTGTTAACCCGCCGATGACGTCACCCGTTGCGGGATCGATGGGGCCTACGTTTTTAAGACCTCTCAGGGAATTGATTCCTCCGAGGTAGAAGCGCTCATAGACGGGGATCTTTTTTTCTCCACGTTCTTCAAGATAGCCTGCGCGTCCGCGAATGCCGAACACCGTGTCAAGGGGAAGGGGGAAAAACCAGGTTGAACTGACGCCGTATCTTGTATAGTTTGCATCTCCCTGCAGGAATCCACCTGTGTAATCGATAGAGACGCTGCTTTTTGAACCTTTCGATGGAAAGAGGTAATCGTCCGTCGTATCCCTGACTAAAGAAGGGCTCAATGTGCTCTGCGTTAGTGTACCTTTCTGATCTAACACGTATTTCGATGCATTGGACTGGATATTCGTGACATTGTTTGTATTCAGCCTGTATCCGATGTAACCTGTGACTAATTCCCAGATGGGATATCCGTATGTCATCCCGACACCCTGCGAATCCAGATCATAGGTGTCGTATGTTCTCTTGAAGTTATATACGTCGAATTTACTCCATAAAGGGATGTCAAAAAGCCATGGTTCGATAAAGGAAAGCTCATATGCCGTTGTTTTTGACCCTAAGCTGGACTTCAGGGAGAGAGTCTGTCCACGGCCGAAGAGGTTCTGCTGGGATATGGACGCTGTAATCATGGCTTGCTCCTGAGCGCTGTATCCTGCCCCGACGCTGAAAATGCCCGTCGGTTTCTCCTTTACCTGTATATTGACGTCCGTGAGGGTTTCATCCGCTCCCTTTTCCGTCTGAAAGTTAATCTCTTCGAAGTATCGGAGGCGGTTGAGTTCCATGTAACTTTTTTTCAGGTTGCTGCTGTTATACAGATCTCCTTCAACAATGGCAAGATGTCGCCTGATGACCTTATCCCGTGTCTTGGTGTTTCCCGTGATGGATATTCTACTGAAATAGACTTGATGACCCTTCTTGATCTGATAGACGACATCCACCGTCTGATCTTTTTCCTGAGGGGCGGTAAACGGTGCAACATCTGCGTAGGCGTAACCTTCATCATTGCAGGCCTGGGTCAGTTGCTCGATATCCTTTATGATGGCTCCTCTGTCATAGAATTCCTTTTTGTTGATCTTCAGCCTTTCCATGAGGGCTGAGCGGGATACTGTCAGCGTGTCGCCCGTAATATCCACCTTCCCCACCTTGAACTGCTTGCCTTCCACGACCGGTATGGTCAGGTAGATCCACTTCCTGTCGTAAGTAATTTCCGGTTCGCCTATCTTGGCGTTAATGTAGCCGTTATTGAGATAGAAGGCGTTTATTTTACTGATATCCTGTGTAAGCTGGTCTTTTTTCAGGAGACCGGAGTCTGTCAGGAAGTGGAAAATGGTCCATTCCGTAACGCTGCTCATCATGTTTTTCAGTTCTTTATTGGTGAATGCGCGATTCCCTTTGAAGGAGATCGTTTTGATATACAGCCTGTCGTTTTCGGTGATGTTGTAAATGACCCGTACGTCCTTATCTCCCTCTTTAAGGATTTCGTATTTGATTTCGGCGTTATAGTATCCCTTATTGTCGTAAAGCGCCTTGATTTTCTCCACGCTGGAGGCGATTTTTTCAGGATTAAGGCTCTGACGGACTTTGAAGCCCAATGCGCCTTCAATATCTCCTCTATCGATCGCTTTATATCCCTTGATGACAATTTCCGAGATGAGGGCTTTTTCTTTCAATATGAAGGTAATGACCTTACCCTCCGGGGTAACGGTGGCGTCTACTGCCACGTCATCAAAATAACCCATTTTATAGACGGCCTTGATATCGGAGGCGATATCTCCTTCGGAAAAGATGCTTCCCTTCGTGCTTTTCAGAACCTGACTTATGGCAATGCTCTCTATCTTGCGGTTACCCTTAAAGTCAATGCGGACGATCTTCTGCTCCGGGGAAAGCTTGATGAGCAGATCTTTTTTTATCTGTGATGAGATGAGACCGAGACTTTCAGTGCCTTTACCATAGGAAAATATGCCGGGTAGCGTTTTCCCTGCCCTGATATCGACAACCTTGACGTCCACACTGATCTGTTCTCCGATCTCGGACAGACTGCCCATGATCACATAGTCGGCCCCCATATCTTTTCCTATGCTTATCGCCAGTTTTTCATCGACCCGTCTGCCTCCTATCTTACTCGGAAATAGACTGCGGTCTAAAAGCTGAATGTGTTTTGATTTTGTCAATTCAGAAGAAAGCCCCCTGTAGATTGATTCCTGGAGGGTAACGGCGCTGGTTTTACTGTAGGTATCGAAGGGGAGGAGGAGAATTTTCTTGACGTCCTGAGCAGTAACGTTCTGAGGGAATATCCAAAGAAGGAGGATAAAGATCAAAGCGATGTCACGCAGGTCGAATTTTCTAATCACGGCTGTAAATCTTCCCATCTTTCAGGCCGATGCTTTGAGACATCCGGTCGGCAAGTGATTTGTTGTGAGTTACGACAATAAGGGTAATTTTTTTTGTTTGATTAAACCTCACCAGAAGATCTTCTATCTTTTTACCGGTTTCCGTATCGAGATTTCCCGTGGGCTCATCGGCCAGAATGATTTCAGGTTCATTGATGAGCGCTCTCGCTACGGCCACCCGCTGTTGCTCACCTCCGGAAAGTTCTCCCGGTTTATGGGTCAGCCTGTTGCTGAGGCCCACCTCATTCAGGATAAGTTCAGCCCTTTCCGTTGCTTCCCGGAGCGGCAGACCTTGAATCATGGCCGGCATCATTGTGTTCTCAAGGCAGCTGAATTCCGGCAGCAGGTTATGAAATTGAAAGACAAAGCCAATTTTTCTGTTTCTGAAATCCGCCAGTTTTTTTTCATTCCATTCAAATACGTTTACATCGTCAAACAGTACGGTTCCCGAAGTGGGATGATCGAGGGCGCCAAGGATATGAATCAGGGTACTTTTCCCGGCTCCCGATACACCCAGGATTGCGAGAGACTGTCCCTGTTCGATGTTGAAATTTAATTCCGTTAAGACTTCAATCCTGTTGCCATCCTTAATAAATGTTTTACTTAAATTATGTAGTTGTATCATTAAAATTCTAAATCCTGATATCGACATACTAAACAAATTCAAAATGCAAATATCAAAAGTCTAATCGTTTTTGACATCTGAATTTCGATATTGTTAGTATTTAATATTTGATGTTTTTCCATTAGCATTCCTGGTTTCTTTTCTAATCATCATTCGTATCTCAGTGCTTCTGCCGGATCCAACCTGGAAGCCCTCCGGGACGGATATATGGTTGACAGAAAACAGATCAA
>JAPLJQ010000251.1 GCA_026388495.1 Deltaproteobacteria bacterium
ACAAGCTGCCTGACATCTTGAGCCAGGAACAGAAAAAAAATAGGATAAACCGGCTCCTTTCGAAAACAATGGCAAAAGAAAACAAATTAATAGCGAACATTGGTTCAAAAAGAGCTTCCAAGTGGGTTCTTGTGAAAGATTAAATGGGATTAATAAATCCGGTTTTTGTGAGCGGAACTTGCGAGGGCACGAAGCATAATAGGTTGTTTTTACGACTAATTTTTTTAATCCGACATTTGACGGGATAGACAAAAAGATTAAAAATGGCGAGACTTCGTGAACCCCCCTCGAACCAATATCGCCGCGGCGATATTACTTAACTGATTGATATAATAGACAAATCACACGTCTCGCCTTTCGTTTTATCTTCCGGATACGATGGATTCCCGCCTGATTCCGGGCCTGGATTTAGAGGGTCCTTCAAGAAAATTGATCAAAAAATCTCCGAGTGATTCAGCGCAAAATATCATATAATCAAATGATTCTATTGGTTAATTTACTTTATCCCTCCTCGTTTTTTCTGATCTCTTTTTGGATAAACGAAAAATAACTGGATAAATTAATCTTGATTTTACTCATTGTATCGAGTGTGTTTGCTCAGTAGACAGAGCAATTTTGCTCAGTGGGAAAAAATGTATAAAAGCCAGGCATATACAGACATCCCCTCCGGCCGGTATCGAGATCCTCGACGCCAAGAAGAGACTTGGTGATCAGGGATGCGTTTTGGTTGTTTCTCTGTTGTACTGAAGGGGCAAAGAAAATGTACCGGATACAAACTGGTCAATCTTTGAGAGATAGTCCCGCCACCCCTCAATAAAGTCATAATTATCCACATTCAACTGAAGGTCGAGGAAGGTCATTTTTGCCGGCCTGTAAGAATCTGTTTTGTCGGGAAGTTGCGGGAACGTCACGGTGCTTCTCGATGGAGGGAAATGCAGGCCATAGCTGTTTTTTTGATCGTCGGTGAAGAAATAGAGATACATCTCATCGGCGGCGGAATGGCGTCCCTCCCAGGAGAAAGACGGCCTGGCCGTTCCTGACGCCGTTACCTTCAGGTTATAGGGAACGGCAGGTGTTTGAAGAAAATCAAAGTGCTGGTTCGACGGCCGAGGTTGGATTTTTTTCATCTGCATAAGGGATTTAAGCGATCCGTCGTGGCCAGAATCAAGATATAATTCCACGAGATGACAATAGCTCTCTCCCGCATCCGGGATTGTCTGTACATTCAGGGAGGCGGGAATGGGATTGGCGACAATGGTCGATGGACTTTTGCGATCACTGTAGTGGTAGATACCCTTTCGCTCATAAATGATGGACCGTAAGTAGGCTTTGGCCGTGTCAGGGATATGGAGCAGGTCAAAGGTATAACTGCCGAAATCTTTCCGGCTGATCGCTGCCTGAATGGTCATGCCAGTGATGAAGGCCTGATCGGGGACGGTTCCGTACCCCAGCAAATTATTATCAGCATCCATTCCCCACAGCATAAATAAAAGCTTGCCGTCATTCTGAAAATCTTCCCGATAAACATCCAGAACGGCCGAGCCGCGACCACCAGTTATGGGTATATCCTGACGTGACCCGCCGTACTGGACCTGGCAGATGGTGACACCCGGCAAGACGTTTCCGACCTGGAGGGTTACCGTTCCTGCAAGAGGGCCTCTTCCCGTGTCCATAGGGATGGTCAGAGCGGGAACCGTGACGTCATAATAGACCTCTACAGATTGTTTCAATGTATGACCGTCTGCATAGTCCCTGTAGCTCAAAGCAGCCGTTATGGTCGCATTGACAGGGGGATAGTTAAAGGTGATCTCACCGTTTTCTCCGGTCTTACCCACAGAGAACACACTGCCGTCGGAATGTCCAATCACAACCGTTGCATTGGCAATCCTTCTTTTCAAGTTTGCTCCATCCACAAGCCGGACTCTTATTTCGGGAAGGGAAGAAGGGGTGGCATCCCTGGGGAATGGGGCGGGAGAAATAAAAAGGAGAGACAAGGCGCATATCAAAGACGGGATAAAACCCGATCGAAGGATGTCCTGTTTATTCGCCATCATAAGCATATTCCATCGGGATGTCATGTGGGAATGTTTTGAATGAGTATAGGAACAGCAGGCGTGTATGTCAATGAAATAAGGGGCGCCCTCTGAGGACGGCCCCTGTTTTCAATACGGGAAGTCACTGCATAAAATTCCCCTGCCGCGAGACGGGGTTTTTGGGATATCCTCGTCAGTCCTTGAAAATGGCGCCGGTGCTTGCCGACGTGACAAGACTCGCATACCGTGCGAGGTAACCGCTCCTTATCGCGGGCGGTCGCGGTTTGAAGGCCTTCTGCCGCTTCTTCAGTTCCTCCGGGCTTATTTTCAGTGTGATGGTTTTATTCGGGATATCGATGGCAATCACATCTCCTTCCTTGACGAGGGCGACGGGACCGCCTTCCGCCGCTTCCGGGGAGATGTGCCCGATGGCGGCGCCGCGGGTGCCTCCGCTGAACCTGCCATCCGTCAGGAGGGAGACGGTTGTATCAAGCCCCATTCCGGCAATGGCGGACGTCGGCGCCAGCATCTCCCGCATCCCCGGCCCGCCCTTGGGACCTTCGTAACGGATAACGACGATGTTGCCCGGTTTGATCTTTCCGCCGAGGATGGCGACAATGGCATCGTCCTCAGAGTCAAAGACACGGGCTTTGCCTTCGTTGACGAGCATGTTTTCCGCCACGGCGGACTGTTTGACCACAGCGCCGTCCGGGGCCAGATTGCCGCTGAGGATGGCGATGCCCCCTTCCTTCGAGTAGGGATTATCAAGAGGACGGATCACCTCGCGATTCAACACAGTGGAACCCTTGAGGTTGTCGCCGACGGTTTTCCCCGTTACTGTTTTGGATTTCAGATCGATAACGCCTAACTGGCTGATTTCTTTCATCACGGCCTGAACGCCGCCTGCCCTGTCGAGATCTTCCAGCCGGTGTTGTCCCGCAGGGCTGAGCTTGCAGAGATTGGGTGTTTTCTTGCTGATCTCGTTGAACAGGTCTAAATCCAGCTTGATTCCCGCTTCATGGGCGATGGCGGGGATGTGAAGCACCGTGTTGGTCGAACATCCAAGCGCCATATCGACGGCAATGGCATTTTTAAAGGCCTTTAAGGTGGCGATGTCTCTTGGCCGGGTGTCTTTCTTGATGAGTTCCATGATCTTCATCCCGGCCTGTTTTGCCAGACGTCGCCTGGCGGCATGAACGGCGGGGATGGTGCCGTTGCCGGGAAGTCCGAGGCCAAGGGCCTCTGTAACACAGTTCATGGAGTTTGCCGTGAACATCCCGGCACATGATCCGCATCCCGGGCAGGCGTGATCTTCAAGGGCGTTGAGTTCCTTCTCCTCCATGCGCCTGGACTTCACCTTTCCCACCCCTTCAAAGACACTGACAAGGTCTACCGTTTTTCCATCCAGGATTCCGGCCAGCATGGGGCCACCGCTGATGAAGATGGTGGGAATATTCAGGCGGAGCGACGCCATAAGCATTCCGGGGATGATCTTGTCACAGTTGGTGACCATGACCAGGGCGTCAAAGGGATGGGCGACAGCCATGATCTCGATGGAATCTGCGATCAGTTCCCGGCTGGCGAGGGAATATTTCATACCCGTATGACCCATGGCAATCCCGTCGCACACACCGATGACGGGAAATTCAACAGGCGTTCCCCCGGCCATGCGGATACCCGATTTTACATCCCCGGCGATAATATCTAAATGAATGTGACCGGGAATAATTTCGTTGGCCGAATTCACCACGCCGATCATGGGCCGTGCAATTTCTTCGTCCGTGTACCCAATGGCCTTGAACAGCGACCGATGGGGCGCCCGTTCCAGGCCTTTCTTCATCAGATCACTTCTCATGGTTTTCTCCTCATTTATTTCGTCGTTCCGGCCTCAGAGAGCGGACCAGGGCGCCGGCCTGCCACATCTCGCTATTTTTTATGACATCCAGTTCTTTCTGCAGCTTCTCCCTGTAATCGGGCGCGGAGTTGACGTCGAGGACAATGGCTGTTTCCTTTCCGGAGGCAACGCTTTCATACAATTTGTCGAAAACGGGCGCCACGGCATCGCGGAACCTGTCCTTCCAGTCGAGGGCGCCGCGCTGGGCTGTTGTACTGCAATTGGCGTACATCCAGTCCATCCCGTTCTGGGCTACCAAAGGCATGAGGCTCTGGGTCAGCTCTTCGACGGTTTCGTTGAAGGCTTCGCTGGGGCTGTGACCGTGTTTTCGCAGGACATTGTACTGGGCTTCAAGAACGCCGGCCAGGCATCCCATGAGAACGCCGCGTTCTCCCGTGAGGTCGCTGTACACTTCCTGTTCAAAGGTCGTCGGAAACAGATACCCTGATCCGATGGCAATGCCGACGGCCAGAGTTCTCTCCATCGCTCTTCCCGTGGCGTTCTGGAAAACGGCGTAACTGGAGTTGATGCCGCTTCCGGCTAAAAAGTTGTCTCGCACGGTGCGTCCCGAGCCTTTTGGCGCCACCAGGATGACGTCGATATCGGCGGGTGGTATCACGCCGGTCTGATCCTTGTACACGACGGAAAATCCGTGGGAAAAATAAAGCGCCTTGCCTTTTGTCAGGTGGGGTTTGATGTCCGGCCACATAGTTTTCTGAGCCGCATCGGACATCAGATACTGAATGATGGTTCCCCGTTTGGCCGCTTCTGTCGGCGTGAAAAGGGTCTCGCCGGGGACGAATCCCTCGTCGATGGCCTTCTGCCAGTTAAAATCGCCTTCACCGACGATACAGCGGATTCCGTGATCCTTCATATTGAGGGCCTGCCCTCTGCCCTGCACACCGTAGCCGATAACGGCGACGATTTCGTCCTTGAGCACTTCCCGCGCTTTTTCAAGTGTAAATTCTTCAGATGTGACCACCTCTTCAATGACTCCGCCAATGTTGAGTTTTGGCATGTGTAACCTCCTTATCTTTTGACTATTTAGAGTGTGTTTCCAGACTCCTGTTTTCGCAGGAGTGACAGGATGTTTAATTTTTAAGATTTTATTGTGACTGACCGTTATGATTTACATTGCTCCAGGGCAACGATTCCCGTTCTGGTAAAGTCATCAAGGCCCATCGGTTCCAGAACAGTCAGGGCGCTGTCGATCTCCTGTCTGTCACCCGTGACTTCCAGAATCCAGCAGTCGGCGTCCGTACCTACAACTTTCCAACCGTGTGTGTCAACTGTTTGCTTTAGACGATCTCTGTTCACATCTGTCACTTTCATCCTGATCAGGAGCATTTCCCGCTGGGCCGAGGCCACATCCGTCAGGTCCTTTACATCGAGGACATCCACAATCTTGTTGAGTTGCTTCTCAAGTTTTGTGACGGTATCCTGGTCGCCGATGGTCGTGATGATAATTTTCGTAACATCGGGATTCATGGTGACATTGGCTGAAATGCTTTCGATATTGAATCCCCGCCCGCTGAATGTCCCGGCAATCCTGGCAAGGACGTCAGGCGTGTTGTTTACAAGAATTGCTATTGTGTTTTCTCGTACACTCATAGGTTGCATACCCTTTCATTTCTTAAGACTTTTGAATAATGCCGGAAAATTGACTCGCTTGTCATTCCGGCCCCCGACAAGTACTTTCGAGGGCAGGCTCCAGCCGGAATCCAGTATCTTCAGCCATTCCCTGGATTCCGGGTCAAGCCCGGAATGACAGAAAAGGGATTTTTTCAAAAGGCGATCATGCGGCCGCACGCTCCTTGCTGAGAATCATTTCCGTCAGAGCCGCCCCCGGTCTGACCATGGGATAAACGCCTTCTTCCGGTTCAATATGAAAATCCATCACGACCACCCCCGGGGTGTCGAGTCCTTGCCGTAAGACGGATTCAACCTCTTCGGGACGGGTTGCCCTGAGTCCCACGGCGCCGTAAGCTTCGGCAAGCTTCACAAAATCCGGAACATCGGCGATATCGCTATGGGAATAGCGTTTCTCATAGAACATTTCCTGCCACTGGCGAACCATGCCCAAAAAGCCGTTGTTCAGAATGACCACCTTGACCGGGAGATTGTAATTGACGGCTGTTGCCAGCTCCTGAATATTCATCTGGATGCTTCCGTCACCGGCGATATCCACGACAATCCTGTCGGGGCTTGCAACCTGCGCTCCGATGGCTGCGGGGAATCCGAATCCCATGGTGCCGAGGCCGCCTGATGAAATGAATGAATTGGGATAGTCGAAATGATAAAATTGCGCGGCCCACATCTGATTCTGACCCACTTCCGTCGATATGATCGCATTGCCGCCCGTGAGGCGATGCAGTGTTTCAACAACGTACTGAGGCTTGATTTTCTCGCTTCGGCAGTACGTTAATGGGGCATGTTTTTTCCACAGATCAATCTGGTTCAACCACCCCTGCGTCTGTGCCATGGAAAATCCATTTTCAGAGACGCTCTGATTCAGGTATTCCAGTATGGGTTTGCAGTCGCCCACGATCGATACGTGAGACTTGACGAATTTGTCGATGGATGCCGGGTCGATGTCGATGTGAATGACCCTGGCGTGGGGAGCAAAAGCATCCAGCTTCGAAGTAACCCGGTCGTCAAACCGGACGCCGATGGCGATCATGAGGTCGCAGTGGCTGATGGCCATGTTGGCGTAGTATGTACCGTGCATTCCCGGCATGCCGAGCCAGAGGGGATCGGAAGCGGGAAAACCGCCGAGCCCCATCAAGGTCGACGTTACGGGGATATTGAGTTTTTTTGCAAAGGTTCTGAACTCATTCGATGCGTTTCCAAGAAGCACACCGCCCCCCGAAATAATAAGGGGTCTTTCGGCTTTTCCGAGCATGTCGATGGCTGCCATACACTGTTCCGGGATAGAGGTGTGTTTGTTGTTATTGTTATTTGATATAGTTAGACTCCAGGATATGTCATTTTCGTCGATGACGTCCCGAATGACGTCCTTCGGAAGGTCAACAAGGACCGGTCCGGGGCGCCCCGATCGGGCAATGTGAAAGGCCTCTCTCACGGTTCGTCCGAGATCTTCAATTCGCCTGACGAGCACATTGTGTTTGGTACACGGGCGCGTAATGCCGGTGATGTCCACTTCCTGGAAGGCATCGCCACCGATCATCGATGTCGCTACCTGGCCGGTAAGGATGACAACGGGAATGGAATCCATGTAAGCGTTGGCGATACCGGTAACGGTATTGGTGGCGCCGGGTCCTGATGTCACCAGGCAGACCCCGACCTTACCGGATGCCCGGGCGTATCCGTCGGCTGCGTGTATGGCGCCCTGCTCGTGCCGTACCAGAATGTGTCTGATATCGCGCCTGAACAGTTCGTCGAAAATATCAAGCACGGCGCCACCCGGAAACCCGAAGATGGTATCGACATTTTCCTGTTGCAACGCATTGAACAGAACCTGCGCTCCTGTAAGTTTCACCTTTCAATCCTCCTGTTTTATAAAAAAAGTTTCTCCAAATAAAAAAGCCGTTACCAGGGGCTGGTAACGGCTTTTAAGTACTTCATATGCTATGCTCAAACCATCACCCGGCTCCCATGCGGAAGGGAATAATTATCCCGATGATAATGGCGATGGTTACATTCTTTACGGCGCTTACGGTGTTCATCCCACTGAATCCTCTCTAAAAGAAAGTGATCAATAACAGGCCTGATCGCCATTGTCAAGCATAATTTATAAAATTTCTCATTGAGAAATTTTATTTGATAAATGCCGCAGCAGGGCAATGGAGCCTGTTCTATTCATTTCCTGAACGCCAAAGGGTTGAAAATATTTCAAAACCGCCGCTGTCTCATCCTGCAGTCCGGTTATTTCGAGGACGTAATAATCGGGAGACATGGTCACGATTCTGCAGCCGAACATTTCAATGGCCCTCAAGATGTCGGAATGATTTTCCTGTTTCATGACAGGAACGCCGATCAACATCATTTCTCTCTGAATGTATGACGGTCCCGTGAGATCGGAAACTTCCACAACATCCACCAGTTTTTCCA
>JAPLJQ010000538.1:0-2478 GCA_026388495.1 Deltaproteobacteria bacterium
TTATATTGCCGAATTGGCTCCTCATCTTGATCTCTTGACGGAAGTAAATATTCTCGGCCTCCAGTTGGTCTTTCATTGTTTTGATTTCAGAAAGAGCCGCCCGAAGTTCGACCGTCCGCTCCTCCACGCGTTGTTCCAGCACCTTGTTGTAATTCTCGATTTTCTTGTACAACAGCCGCACTTCCAGCAGGTTGTGAATACGCGTCTGTAATTCGGTCAGGTCAAACGGTTTGCTGATGAAATCCTTTGCGCCGGCTTCCAGCGCGCGCAGCTTGTGAGCAGGTTGGACGGTGATCACGAGCACCGGAAGGTAGCCGTCCGGTTCGATTTCCTTGAGGTCTTTCATCACCTGAAATCCATCCATGCCGGGCATCAGGAGATCGAGCAGAATCAGGTCGTAGTGGTTGTTGCGGTGAAGCTCGCAGACCTGATGCGGATCCATCGTCGATGCAATACAAGCATAGCCGACGCCACTCAGCATGCGTTCGAGCAGAAGGACACTGGCATCCTGATCGTCAACGATCAGGATGCTGGCGTTGAGAATATCGGCTGCACTAATCATAAAATGGGCCCTGCTTCATTTGCTTTGACCACCTTCTTTGTCCGCATATTTCAGAGCCACGTCCAGCGCATCCATGAACTCGTTGACCTTGACCGGTTTAGTGAGATACCGGAAAAATCCTGCCGCTAGGCCGTTCTCGATATCACGGGGTATCGCATTGGCACTGAGCGCAATGACCGGGATGTGCGTCGTGGCCGGGTCGGCGCGCAGGATTTTCAGGGCTTTGGAGCCGCTGATGTCAGGCAGATTGATGTCCATCAGGATCACCTCCGGCTGGGAGACGCGCGCAATCTCGATGCCGCTATTCCCGTTCACCGCAGTCAGCAGGCGGATATTAGGGTGACGCGCGATTATTTGCTCGACCAGCTTCAGGTTAGCCGGGTTGTCCTCTACATAGAGCAGGGTGCGCAGCCGCGCGCCGCCCGGCACTTGCGCTTGGGCAACGACTGTAGGTTCGGCTCCTGCAACTGCAAATTGTGGTGCATCAATCGCTCTCAGTTCTATCCAGAACACGCTGCCCACCCCGACGGCGCTTTCCACACCGATTACGCCCTCCATTAGTTCGACCAGTCGCTTGCTCACCACCAGACCGATGCCGGTGCCTTCCTCGGCGCTGCCTTCCTGGCCGAGACGATTGAACGGCTGGAATAGCTGCGCCAGCTTTTCCGGAGGCAATCCCGCGCCGGTGTCGGTGACGCTGATGCGAATGCGCTCCGGGGAGCTTGCGGTGCAATCCAAGACGACTGTTCCCCTCTCCTGGTTGTATTTGATCGCATTGGAAAGAAGGTTGATGAGAACCTGCTTCAGCCGGGTCCGGTCGGCCTTGACAAACCAAGAAATTTCGAACTTGGGAAAGGTCATGCAGATGCCGCGCTTTTGTGCCTGCGGTTCGATCATGGCCTGGCATTCGAGCATGACGTCGGTCAGCGATACCGGTTCCAGCGACAGCAACAGCCTCCCGGACTCGATGATCGCGAGATCGAGGATTTCGTTAATCAGCTTCAGCAGATACCATCCCCCCTGGAGAATCTGCTCAATGCTTGCCTTCTGGGAGGGTGTTGGCGGCGGGGAATCGGACTCCATCAACTGGGCGAAACCAAGGATCGCATTGAGCGGGCTGCGCAGCTCATGGCTCATGCTGGAAAGGAAATCCGATTTCGCCAGATTGGCTTTTTCCGCAGCGGACTTGGCATCGGTCAGCGCGGCTTCAACCTGCCTGCGTTCGGTCAGGTCACGGGTTAATTTGGCGAAACCGCGCAGATTGCCGAGTTGATCTCGAATCGCCGTATATACCACATTGGCCCAGAAGCTTGATCCGTCCTTGCGCACGCGCCAGCCCTCATCCTCAAAGTGGCCGTTGGCTATCACCGCCTCCATGTCACGCTGGACCTTGCCGTTGATGACGTCTTCCCCGGGATAAAACCGGGAGAAGTGCTGGCCGACGATCTCTTCCGCGTGGTAGCCCTGGATTCGCTCCGCGCCGGTATTCCAGCTCACCACGCGTCCCTCCGGATCCAACATGACAATTGCGTAGTCAGTGACACTCTCTACCATCAGGCGGAAGCTTTCCTCGGTCCACCGCAGCTTTTCTTCCACCTGCTTGCGCGCAGTATTATCGGTGCCGATCAACAAATAACCGATGATGGTGTCTTGCGCATCGCGCAGCGCCGTGACGGACACCACCGCCGGGAACCGGCTCCCATCCTTGCGGATGTAGGTCAGCTCGTAGATGTCCTCTATCCCGCGCGAGGCCTTGAACACCAATGCCTCGAAGCCTGGCGTGATCGGGGTTCCGAGCTCGACGCTCAGCGCTTTGGCGCGCGCGATCACTTCCTGCGGATCGGAAATGTCGGCCGGCGTGATCTTGTTCATCACTTCGGCGGCCGTGTAGCCCAGCATCCGCTCAGCGCCGACGT
>JAPLJQ010000538.1:2484-4863 GCA_026388495.1 Deltaproteobacteria bacterium
GCTCGACGCTCAGCGCTTTGGCGCGCGCGATCACTTCCTGCGGATCGGAAATGTCGGCCGGCGTGATCTTGTTCATCACATCGACGGCCGCATAGCCCAGCATCCGCTCCGCACCGACATTGAATAATTGAATGACGCCCTTCTCATCGGTGGCGATGCTGGAGAAATTCGCGCTGTTAAAAATCGCGTTTTGCAAGGCCCCCGTCTTGAGCAGAGCTGCTTCGCGCCGGACTTCGGTGATGGCTTCCGCCTTGCCGGCGTCGCCGTCGAGAAGGGCAGAGCTGTGGATTTGCTCGGACATGGCTGCCTCCGTTCAGATCAGAGATAGGAAATTCAATCCCAGCGCAATTCCGGTTCGCCGAGCCGACGCGCCGGGAGCAGGTGTGGAACATGTCCCGGGCTGCGCATAATGGGCCTTATGTTCATGCTTGCTTCCTTCTCCCTGGAAGATGCACGCGATGCTGGGGCTACGGGGAGACGCGTGGCAGAGTCTGTACCATTTCACCGCAGGCGGCACCGTCGAAGACGCGCGCCTCACGACACTTCCCGCCTACCCCGTACCGTCCAAAAACTCAAACCATGAATGAGCAGGCATTAAGGCGCCGAAATTCTCGGTTCGCCGAACAACCCCCCCCCGTATTATATTGAAATATTGATAAGAACTTGCTTTTGCATGGGTTGAGGATACGGAAAGCGGTCTTGCGTGTCAAGGAGATTTTGTCACTACATGTAGTGTCGAAACAGGATGAGATTCCAGGATGAAGGCAAAGATGGCGCAAGTGCCGTCCATTTAGTGCCTGGCATTGTTGATTCCGGTTTAGCTGGGGCTATGAGGTTATGTATGCCTCCCAGGAGTAGTCGAGATCCCGATAGAGGTAATCGTCATTCATTACCGATTGAAATGATGTAGGCCTATCAAAATCACCGGATGCTTGACTTCAGTATGCTCATGCCTGATGAACCTTGCTTCTTCTTTTCGTCGACCGGGCGGCAACGCGGATGAGGGGTTCGGTGTACTTGCGGTAGAGGTCGAAGAGGAATTTCAACCGTTCCAGTTCCGTCTTAAAGGCCGCCGGGCGGTAGCAGAGATCGACGGCGGCGTCCAGAGTGTGGTGGGCATCGAGGAGTTGTTTCGGCATGGCATCGGGATCGTAGAGATCGGCCAGGGTCGCGCCGGGAAATTCAGCGCGGACGTCCAGAACATGCCGGGCGGCCTTTGCGACCCGCTCCTGCCGGTCCGGCGTTGGCGCCTCCGGCCACGGGAAGTTGTTGTAAACGAGGTTGTTCGAGTAGCGATAGCGCGACTCCAATCTTCCGCAGACCTGGCGCATCCAGGTCATGTGCATGGCCGAGGTGAGGACGCCGAAATGATAGAGGGTAGCGTCGGGGACGATAGATGCCAGATTATTGACGATGACTTCCCCAGTAAAAAAACCCAGGGGAATGTATTTTCTGTGCTCTGAAGAAACCAGCGGGACAAGGAGATAATCGCTGCCCGTCTGACGGATTTCGGCAAATAACGAAGGTATTTCTGCCTGTCTGACCGTCGCGGCCTTCTTGCTCTGCATCCGGAACTTTCTCACGGCCTCCACACGCCTCATGATCTCCGGCATTGTTCTGATTTCTCCTGGCGAAGCGTCTTTCAGCCAGAGGCACCAACGGTTTTCGCCGTTGATGAACTCCTGCGATCCGAGAATCCGCCGGACATACTTTTCTGCACGGGGTTCTTTGTTCAAGAACTCGGATTTTTCAGCATCGGTCATGAAAAGGTTGCCGCCGTCCACCGGTTTGTTGCCGTAAACCATCTCCGGCACGTTCTGCAACGGTCTGTTTCGGCTCGTAATCACAATATCGTCAGCGTCAACGATTGGTATTTTGCGCCAGGATTTCCATCGGTTCGCCGGCGGGCGTTTCGTAGTCGTAGAGGCGTTTAACCTGGACGTCAAATGCCGCGAAGCCGATGATGACGCAATAGACATGGGCGACGCCCCGGGCCTCGTTGGACCACTTGAAAGTTCGGTGGGCAAAGTGGATCTTCACGCCCTTGCCGAAAAGCCAGGGCCATAGGACGCCAGCCTGCTCACCCTGGGTGACGGAATTCGTGGAGACAAAGGCCGCCTTGATTTTCGTACCCCGGATGTATTCGGTCGCTTTCAGGTACCATCCGCAGACGTAATCGAGGACGCCCAGGCTTGGCAGAGCCACATCCAGCGTCTGCATGTCCGCCGTCTGTCCGGCGGTTCGGTTGTGCTTCCCCACGAAGGGCGGATTGCCGAGGACGAAAAGCGTTGCCTCTTTTTCGGCGGCTGCCGGTTTGCGAACGAGCGCCTCCCAGTCCATGCGCAGGGCGTTACCCTGGATGATATGGGCCGATTTTTT
>JAPLJQ010000187.1 GCA_026388495.1 Deltaproteobacteria bacterium
CAAAGAGGAAAAGGGATAGACGGACCCGATATATCAGCTTAACATAAAGGAGAAGACCTATGTATCTGGAGATCAGTGTGGTTATTCTAAGTGTTGCGTTTCTCCTGATTGCGGCTTTATCCATTCCTCTTCTCATCCAGATCTGGCGAACGGCAAAAAGCATCACGGCTACCCTGAATCTGCTGAATCAAAGTCTGCCGGGCATCCTGAAAAATTTAGATGAGATTACTGCAAATATAAACAAGGCAACGTATGCGGCAAATAACCAAATCGAAAGCATTTCTCTTGTCGTTAGGCGTGTACAGGGTGTGTTGGAGCTCTTCCTTGACTTCGAACAAATCTTGAGAGAAAGTCTCAGACTTCCTTTCTTCAAGACAATCAAAACAGCAACTGCCGCGTTAAAGGGGGTTCGGGTTTTTCTCGACGTATTTCGTTCTTCTCGTTAACGGGAAGCATGTCCCCCACATTTCAACTTGCAGATGCTGTTTTCCCTTTTCGGAATGCCGGGTCCTGCGGAAGAAGAATCTTTATTGAAGGGAGGAAAGTCGTGTCCCGCATTAGTTTTGGAAACAAGTGGGGGCGAGTTCGTACCATCACCGTCAAAGACAGAATGTCATCAACAAAATCTGCAGAGGAAGTTATCCGGAATCTGAAGAAGGATACGCGGAATCTTCCGAATGAGGAGTATCGTGAACGGTCACTCACCATTCATGGCCTCATTTGCGCAAGGTGCAGCCGGGAATTTGATGATTCGCAACGTCACCTTCTGACGGTTCACCATAAGGATGGCAATCACCAGAACAACCCTCAAGATGGGAGTAACTGGGAGAATCTCTGCGTCTATTGTCATGAGGATGTTCATGGCCGGGAACTTCTTGGAGACTATCTGGAAGGGATATCGGGACGAAGTGAATACGTCCTTACGTATGAGGACAATGGCGCCGGAGATAAAACAAGTCCAAACACTGGCTCTCTCGGAGAAAAATTAAAAAAGGCCTTGCAGAAAAAGGGGCAACGGTGATGAGCTGGAGGGTTACTTGATCGTAATTTTAAAGTTGTCTTTATGCGTAACCGTTTTGTCTCCTACGGACGTTCCACAGAACACACAACTGTAATCATATTTGTCACCATTGGACAGGATCAACAGGAGTTTTTTTCGCACCGGAACGGCTCGTTTACAGGCAGGGCAGAACAGCTCTGTTGCATTGAAGTCTCCGTAACTTGCCCGTTTCATAGTCTTCCATTATCCTGATCAGGTACGGATTTAATGTTATCCATCCACACGGTTGCCTCGCTATCGCTTGGTGCTCTGTAGTCCCCCCTCGGAGAGAGAGAGCCCCCTGATCCCACTTTCGGGCCGTTTGGTACACAGGAGCGTTTATACTGGCTCAATTTAAAGAAGCGGTAAAGATAAACTTGAAGCCACTGTTTTATCTCTCCGATCGTGTACTGGTTTCTCTTTTCTTCGGGCACATCGGGCCATTGGCCCCTGGTCTTGTCTCTCCATGTGCAGTAGGACATGAAGGCAACTTTGGTGGGGAGGTAACCAAATCGCGTGATGTAGAAGTTGTTAAAATCCTGCAATTCGTAGGGACCTATGAAGGTTTCTGTCTTTTGGGAAGGCTGACTTCCGTCTTTTCCCGGGATCAGTTCGGGACTGATTTCCGTTTCCAGAATGTCGAGCAATATTTCGGAAGTTTCCCTCGAAAATTGTGATGATTGAGCAACCCAGCGGATCAGGTGCTGTATAAATGTTTTCGGTACACTGGCATTTACATTGTAGTGTGACATGTGATCGCCAATTCCGTAAGTGCACCAACCTAAAGCGAGTTCGCTTAAGTCTCCGGTGCCGACAACAAGGGCATTCCTCATGTTGGCGATTCGAAAGAGGTGAGATGTTCGTTCTCCCGACTGTATGTTTTCAAAGGTTATATCGTACAGCTTTTTCCCCTCTGCGTATGGATGGCCGATATCTCTGAGCATCTGCATACAGCTCGGTCTGATGTCGATCTCGTTGGCTTCCACACCGATAGCCTGCATGAGGCTCAGGGCATTTGTATATGTTTTTTCAGACGTTGCGAATCCGGGCATCGTATATGCTTTCACGTTGGACCTCGGTAAATCCAATAAATCCATGGTCTTTGCTGCTACAATCAGGCTGTGTGTGGAATCGAGACCCCCGGAAATGCCGATGACGAGATTCTCTATGCCGGAAGATTTCAATCGCTGAGCCAATCCGTGAACCTGGATATTATATGCTTCGTAGCAGTGCTGGTCACGTTTGCCCGGATCTGACGGGATGTAAGGGAATCTCGGATATTCTCTTTGCAGTAAGATATTCTTTTCAATAAGGTCAACGGAAAAAGATACCCGCCGAAATTCCAGCAGTTTTGCTTTATGAGCCCTGGCGTTCTGACCGAAGCTGTTCATTCGCATTCTGTCCTGGGCAAGGCGGTCAAGGTCCACATCCGTGAAAATAACCTGGGAATTCCGCTGAAAGCGTTCCGATTCAGCCAGAAGGTTTCCATTTTCGTAGATCATGGCATGACCGTCCCATGCCAGATCGGTTGTTGATTCACCGATACCCGCTGCTGCATAGAGATATGCGGATATGCAACGCGCCGACTGGTTGGCTGTCAAACTGTGGCGATAATCCGATTTGCCGATCGTAATGTTGGATGCAGACAGGTTTGCAATCACCGTTGCTCCAGCCATGGAGGCATAGCTTGACGGGGGGATAGGTACCCAGACGTCTTCACATACCTCAATGAAGAATTTAAAGTGCTTTATGTTTTTTACATGAAAAATAATATCTGATCCGAAGGGAACGTTCTCCTGACCACATATATCAATCGTTTTTGACATTGCTTCATCCGCCTGGCTGAATTGGCGGCCTTCGTAAAATTCACGGTAATTCGGGAGATAGGATTTGATTGCAACGCCGAGGATACGGCCTTGGTAAATGACGATACCGCAATTGAAAAGTCTTAGATCAGCCTGTATGGGGGCGCCGACAACCAAAATCAAATTTAGTTTTTTTGACGCCTCGACAATAATGCAGAGAGCATCGATGACACTTTTTAAAAGGGCATCCTGATGAAAGAGGTCCTCGTTTGAATAGGCTGAAATGCCGAGTTCCGGGAAAATGGCGAACATGGCATTGTTGGTTGCAGCCTCCTGTGCAAGCTGGATGGTTCTTTCGGTGTTGAGGGGTGTATCGGCTACCGTTACCACGGGGATGCAGACCGCAACCCTTAGGAAACCATGATTGTATAAATTAAAAAAAGCATTTTCGTTATTTAAACTCATGCCAGAAATCTCTCTCATTCCATCGTTCTAAGTTTCTCTAAAGGATTAAGAAGGTTTTGTCAAAATAAATTGAAAATTCGATCGTTGGTTGATCAGTATCCGGATATGCTGTTTTTTTCCACAAACGCATATGCGCTGTGATTATGAATGCTCTCGAAGTTTTCAGCCTCGATACTGTACCAGTTAAAATTGTCATTCCCGTTCAGTTGCTCGGCCACATTTCTTACCACATCTTCAACGAACATAGGATTTTCGTAAGCCTTTTCCGTTACGAATTTCTCATCCACCCTTTTCAGAAGGGAATACACTTCGCCGCTGGCTGAATCCTCCACAATCCTTATGAGATCCTCAATCCAGAAAAACTTTTTGAATCTGACTTTTACGGTAACAATGCTTCTCTGGTTATGTGCCCCCATGTTGCTGATTTCTTTGGAACAGGGGCAAACGGTCGTCACGGGCACGATAACACCGACCAGGAAGTCTGTCTTGCTGACGTCGTTTTGTCCACTGAAAGAACATCTGTATTCCATGAGACTTTTTGCACGCGAAACAGGGGCTGTTTTTTCTATGAAGTACGGGAAATCAATCTCCATATGTGCTGATTTTGCATGGAGTTTATCCCTGATCTTCTCAAGAATCGTATGGAACGTTTTAATGTTGATTTGTCCTCTGAATTCGTTCAGGATTTCGACAAATCGGCTCATATGTGTTCCCTTAAAGTGATGCGGCAGGTTGACATAGATATTGATGGTTGCGTTGACGGGTTGTGTGCCACGGGTGCGGTCAAGAACAACAATCGGATATTTTATTCCTTTGACGCCGACCTTTTTGATATCGATATTTCTGTGATCTTTCTGGTTTTGAACATCAATCATCAGTTACTTCCGTTATAAGAGACCCGTGCATTTTCTGATTCCCAGACGGTGACACGGGACACTTCGACACGATGGCATCTGGCATGTTTTGAAATCCTGTCGAAGATGAATTTGGCTATGAGTTCTGACGACGGGTTTGTTTCTTTAAAATATTCGATTTCGTTAAGATATTTATGGTCAAGCTCTTCAAGGATCTCATCCGCCCATTTTTTCAGGATTCTGAAGTCAATCAAAATGCCTTCTGTGTTCAATTCACAGGAAGCTACAGAGATCTCGACCATAAAGTTGTGCCCATGAAGATTCTCACACTTGCCGCCAATTTCTTTCAATACATGGGCTGCAGAAAAAGATTTTTTAATACTAACCTCGTACATCGATCCTCCAGACAATAAAAAGAGATTTTTGTATGAAGCTGTGCTGCAATACTTGATTTTTTTGAAACGTTATTATAAAAGAGGTTTATAATGGCATCCGTGGATTTGTGTCAAGACAAGAAATGACTATCCTGTGGTTAATTTCTCAAGACGATGATGCCGGAGGTTCGCATTCAGGAAAGAAAAAATTTAAAAAAGCGTGTCTGTCAAGTAACGATGCTGGAAGACTTGATCCGCCAGACAGGGTGAGATTTACGGTTTACCGGTGAAAATTACTGGTTTTGGTTGATGGACTTACGAAAATAAAGTCGGTGCAGCAGGGATCAGTGGCGTATAATCTTTCATAATAACAGAGGATGCAGGCTGATTTCAGATACGATATCGCCCGGACATTTGTTTGGTATATTAATTGCTGTATTATTTCTCAAAAGAAGATTTTATTGAAAGGGAATGATTTCAAAAGTAAATAAAGGAGGTGAGCAACGGCATAATATCTTCGTGGAGAAAATGAAATAGATTTGCTATTTAATAAACAGACCGAATATTAAAAAGGAGAAAAATATGATTCGAGCATTTCACAAGAAAAAAGGACAGAAAGGTTTTACATTGATTGAGTTGATGATCGTTATCGCGATCATCGGTATTCTTGCCGCGATTGCCATCCCGCAGTTCACGGCATACAGGATCAGGGGCTACAACGCCGCGGCCAAGGCGGATGCAAAGAATGCCTACACGGCAGCCCAGGCATACTTCAGTGACAATCCCGCGGGTACTGTTACACTGGATCTCGTGAAAGCCGCTGGGTTTACACAGACGGCGAATGTCACCGTTACTGCTGGTGGTGCACAGGCTGCTGTTTCAATCACTGCCAAACACGGATCCGGCGACAAGACATACACTGTCGATCAGTCGGGCGCTTTCACTGAAAGTTAATCACAAGACAGATTGCTGTACGGTATTTACAGAAGGGGGTAAGAGAAAACTTACCCCCTTTTTTTGTGCATCATGATTGATGGCCCGTAGATAC
>JAPLJQ010000205.1 GCA_026388495.1 Deltaproteobacteria bacterium
CATTGTTCTGGGAAAAACATCCATGGATCTCCTTGATCTATCCGCGGCATTCTCATCGTTGCCATTACCTGCAGGCAACAGGGTCGCCATTATGACCCTCGGCGGCGGCTGGGGGGTTGTGACAGCCGATCTTTGCGTCGAACACGGACTTTCCGTACCCCAGCTTTCTCCCGGAATCACTTCGCAGATCGATCAGGTTCTGCCGCCGTACTGGAGCCACACCAATCCCGTTGACCTGGTGGCGGAGATGGACTTGTCTATCCCGATGATGCTGTCGGAAGCCTTGATCAGGTGGGACGGGTGTGATGTTCTGATTCATCTGGGCATTCTGGGACGAAAAACCTTTGTCGAACAGATGATAGAATCCGCCTTCGCTGTTGATCCCCATTGTGATCGCGCTTTTCTGGAGGAAATTCCCCGCCGTCTTCTCGAATTCGATGCGGCTTACACGGAACATGTCGTCGGATTGATGGAGAAATTTGGGAAACCGGTTCTGGGTGTGCGCCTTCTTGCAGATGAGAGCAGCCGGATCGTTACCAGCGTTGAGGGCACTCCCCATAAAGGCGTTGCCTTTCCCACTCCTGAGCGTGCCGTGAAAGCGCTGGCCGCCATGTATTCATACAGACGCTGGCTGGACATGGAAGGGATTTGAAGATTCCGGTGAGTATTTGTGCCATGTCCCGATGCGCATTATTTTTATCTTGTAAATTATTCCATTCGCTGATATGACACGCCCCTTTGCTTGTGAGGGGCGTATTATTATGGAAATAGGAATTCTGGGTCTCCCCCAGAGCGGTAAGAGCACACTTTTCGAGATCATGACCGGGGTTCAAAGCCGGGATATGCACGGGGAACCATGTATCCGGGGTCTGACGACCGTTCCGGATGAACGTTTCGACGATCTGGTCGATGTCTTTCATCCTGAAAAAATATCTCCAGCGAAAATACCCTTCATCGATATCAACACGCGAGGCGAAAACACCTGGGAGCCGATTCGTCAGCCCCTGAGCGGCGCAGACGGCGTGATTCACGTCGTTGACGGCTTCTCGACGCAGGGTGTGCATGACGTCGTCAGCCGTTACCGAAAAATTGAGGACGAACTCATCCTCTCTGACCTGATGGTCGTTGAAAACCGCCTGGAAAGGCTTACCAGGGTACCGACAAAAGCCCTGAAACCTCTGGATTTATCTCACCTGCAAATCCTTCCTGCATTAAGGGAGCACCTGGAAAAAGGGATGCCTCTCAGAGACATGGGGCTTCCCGCCGACGTGCTTTTTTCCCTCAAGAGCTTTTCCTTCTGGACTGCCCGTCCTGAACTGGTGGTCATTAATATGGGAGAGGACAGTCTCCCCGTGGTGGATGCCTTTCTTGAAGAAACAGGTCATTCCTTACCGGCCATGGGTATCTGCTGCCAGGTCGAGGCGGAGCTGATCGGACTGACCGCAGACGAACAGAAGGAATTTCTGAGCGCCATGGGCATTCAGGAACCGGCTTTCATACGGACCATAAAAGAAGCCTTCTCGCTGCTTGGCCGCATCTCCTTCTTTACCGTTGGTGAGGATGAAGTGAAAGCCTGGGTGATTCCGGAGGGGTCACGGGCGCCGAAGGCGGCTGCCGCCATCCATAAGGATTTTGAAAGGGGCTTTATCCGGGCCGAGGTTGTGAGCTATGAAGACTTTGTGACGTGCGGCAAGACCCTGGCGAATGCAAAGGCGGCG
>JAPLJQ010000560.1 GCA_026388495.1 Deltaproteobacteria bacterium
ACGAGAGCCTGAGCCTCAACCGGCTTCCCAAGGAGATCCGCGACGAGTGCCGGGGCGACCGGAAGCTCACCAAGAGTGCCCTCGTCGAGATCGCCCGGAAGAAGCAGTCCCGCTCCATGGTCAAGGCCTACAACACCCTCAAGGTCAAGCAGGCGCAGGGCCGGAAGCCCCGGGAAAAGAAGGACCCCAACGCACCCCAGGTCCTTTTTGACATGATGGACAAGGCCATGACGAAGATCCGGTCCGTCGATATGTCGGCCTGGACGGACGAAGACAAGACCAATTTCCGGACGGCCCTTACCAGCCTCAAGACAGGAATCGACAAGTATCTGGCCGCCCCGCCGTCACAGCCGTCAAAGAACCTGGCATGATAATATGAGGAAAAATGAGGGACTGCGCCCTTTTTCCGGTCCTTTGGAAAATGGGACGCTGTCCCGGTTTTTCCCTTCCTCTTTTCACAGGTAAAACTGAAAGGCAGCCGGTTGATTCCTAAATGATATCAAATTGTTAAGTTGTGTCGAAATCTCGACACTACATAAAAATTCCTCTGCTTGGAGGAATATTAAACTGATGCAACGAGAACCAAGCAACATAAAAAAATTGATCAAACAAAAATTAGCAATTTCATTATGGACCTAACAAACCAAAAAATATTAGTCATCGGTGCCGATGGATTTATCGGCAGCCATCTGGTGGAAGGTTTACTTGACAAAGGGTGTCATGTACGGGCCTTTGTGCATTATAACTCTTTCAATAGTTGGGGATGGCTGGATACGTTTCCAAAAGAAAAACTGGATAAGATTGATGTATTTGCAGGAGATATCCGCGATCCCAATGGGGTTAGAAAGGCCATGCAGGGGATGGACATGGTTTTTCATCTGGCCGCACTGATTGCCATTCCGTTCAGTTATCACTCCCCGGACAGCTATGTAGATACCAACATCAAAGGCACATTGAATGTACTTCAGGCGGCGCGCGATACTGGTTGTAAGCGTGTGCTGATTACATCAACGTCAGAAGTTTATGGAACGGCCCAATATGTTCCCATTGATGAGAAGCATCTCTTCCAGGGTCAGTCGCCATATTCCGCCACTAAAATCGGGGCAGACCGGATAGCGGAAAGCTTCTATCTCAGTTTCAATACCCCCGTGACTATTGTCAGGCCGTTTAATACGTATGGGCCGCGTCAATCTGCCCGTGCCGTCATCCCCACCATCATTACACAGTTGCTGGCCGGCTCAACAGAAATCAAACTGGGCAGCATTCATCCAACCCGCGATTTTAATTATGTAAAGGATACCGTGGACGGTTTCATAGCAATTGCAGAGACAAGAACCACGATTGGAGAAGAAATAAATATTGCCTCGCAACAGGAGATTTCCATCGGGCAGCTTGCCCGCGAGATCATCGATCAGATCAACCCACCGGCTAGGATCGTCTCTGATGATATTCGAATACGGCCTGAAAAAAGCGAAGTGGAACGGCTGCTGGGCAGTAACGAAAAAATTCGCAGGCTGACAGGGTGGCAGCCTGAATATACGCTGCAGCAGGGAATCCGGGAAACCATCGCATGGTTCAGGGATGAGGAAAATCTACGGCGCTATAAATGGAATGTCTATAATGTATAGTGAGCAAAAAGTTCAAGGCTGAAAGGACAAAGCAACAAGGTGAAAGATAATGAAATGAACTCTACCCTAAATCATGTTGACACTTGACCTGTTTATGGGCTATAATTGGTCTCATCAACATGAGGCGAGGTGATTTATGAAATTATCAAGTCAAATCAAACCGATCAGCTACCTGAAGGCCCACGCCGCCGAAATCGTGCGCAATATGGGCGCGCAGCGGGAACCACTTGTCATCACCCAGAACGGCGAGGCCAAAGTGGTCATACAGGACATAGAAAGCTACGAACAAACCTTGGAAACGATGGCCCTTTTGAAAATCCTGGCCCTCGGCAACCGTCAGATTGAGGCAGGCAAGGTTGAGCCCGCCGCCGATGTGATCAATCGCCTGCGTGAGCACCGGAGCGGGCGCTGATGTCCTTCGAGGTTTTTCTGACGGCCGACGCGGCATGTGACCTTGAAGAACTCTATCAATACATAGTACGGCATGATGCGCCGGGAAAAGCGGAACACGTGCTTACCAGCATCGAGGAGATTTGCAGCAGCCTGTCCGAGTTACCCGAACGTGGCGCCTATCCGAAAGAACTGCTGGCCTTGGGAATCCACGATTATCGCGAGGTCTTTTTCAAACCCTACCGTGTGATTTACCGGGTTATGGGCGACACCGTTTACGTCTTGCTGATTGTCGATGGTCGTCGCGATATGCAAACGCTATTGCTGCGAAGGCTTCTGGAGAAATAAATAGGGGCGCTGTCCCTATTTTCCTGACCCACAATGATGTATGGAGGTGAATATGCAAAACACAGCGATTATAAATGAAATCCTCTTCGAAGACGGGTATTTGTCGTCTGACGATGTTCTGAGGGATTGGTCGGTCATGATTGCCTTGTCCAAGATTGATCAGTACCGGGCTGAAAAAGAAAGTTTTGAAAATAAGTATAAAAAATCATTCGACAGTTATGAAAAAGATATTCATGCCGTTAAAGGAAAAGAGGATTTCGGGAAAGAAAATGATCTGGAAGATTGGGAATTTGCGTGCAAGGCGCTGATCTGGTGGGAAGATAAGTTGCGGGCCCTCCGGAATGCTTAAGCTTTTCGACAAATTCAGCGACGTCATCTCGTCATTATAAAATATCGACTCCATAAGGAGGATTGATGATGCATCGATATGAAGTCATTATTTACTGGAGCGAGGACGATCAGTCTTATTTAGCGGAAGTGCCGGAATTAGCCGGCTGCATGGCAGATGGAAAAACATACCATGAAGCGCTGAATAATGTTCAGATCATTATCGACGAATGGATTGAAACAGCAGCTGTTTTGGGAAGGCCAATTCCCCACCCAAGGGGAAAACTGGCATTTGCATGACCCATACCCCCCGTGCAAAACGCTAAGGAAAATGGGCGCTGTCCCAGAAATTGAGGTAAACTTATGACCACTTACGAAAAAGGCAAGTTGTATGACATTAATCTGAACGATCTTCTATCCGACCCCAACCAGCCCCGCAAGGTCATCGACCCCCAGGCCCTGGAGGAGCTGACGGCCTCGGTCACCCGCCACGGCGTTCTGGTGCCGATCCTTTTCCGCCAAGACCAGGGCGGCCTGCTCTACGTCGTCGCCGGGGAGCGTCGCTGCGCCGCCGCCCGCAATATCGGCCTTACCCAGATCCCCTCCCTCCTGGTGGAGGGGAACGACAGCGAGATCGCCCTTGTGGAGAACCTCCTGCGCCAGGACCTGACGCCCGTCGAAGAAGCGGAAGCTCTCCAGCGACTCATAGAAGAGGAAAAGTACACCCAGGAACAGTTGGGAACCATGATCGGCAGAGCCCGCACGACCATCAACGAGAGCCTGAGCCTCAACCGGCTTCCCAAGGAGATCCGCGACGAGTGCCGGGGCGACCGGAAGCTCACCAAGAGTGCCCTCGTCGAGATCGCCCGGAAGAAGCAGTCCCGCTCCATGGTCAAGGCCTACAACACCC
>JAPLJQ010000155.1 GCA_026388495.1 Deltaproteobacteria bacterium
AAAGGAGCCAACATAAAGGACAGACGGATGGGATAGGTAACGCCAAAGGTTTTCGGAACAGCCTCACAGAAAACAAGAAGCAGAAGGGTCGTAGCCGCAATTGACACCCACTGGCCGTCAATTCCCAGCCACTGGATGAACAGGGACGCCATCAGAACAGACAGAACAATATTAACGGCCTCATTCCCCACGATGAGGGTAATGAGCAGGCGCTTGGGATAATCCAGCAAGCTGCGGAGGGAGGACAAAAAGGGGTATCTTTCTTCCTGCATCTTATGGAGATGAAGAGGGGTAAGGGAAAAGAGAGCGGCCTCAGAGCAGGAGAAAAATCCCGAAAGGAGAAAAAGAAAAATCAGTAAAACAATCTTTAATGTTATCAGATAATCCAATGTTCAACAGATTCTCATTGACGATTAATGAACCTCCCCGCCCACAGGGCGGGTCTTGCCGGTAAGCCGCAGGTTGAAACCCGCGGCTACAAATTTTAGAGATATTACATATGATGGTTTCGTAAAAAGTCGAAAAAACGGCCATTTGTCATTGCGGTGACCTGAAACCCCGAGCGTGGCGTGGCGGGAGCAGTGAAGCAATCTCATATACTCTCGAATATTAAAGAGATTTACACGGCACAGCGCCTCGCAATGACGGGAAACACCTATTTACTAATTCATCAAATATGAATTTTACAAATTTTTTTAGTTTCTTAATGTATCAAATTGTCGGCGGAAAAGACAAATAATTTATGTTTCTCCTGCTGAAAGCAGATTTGTTTGACTCAAACCTCATTTTCCGATATGAAATAGCAGAAAAAACAAGGATGCAGATTCTTAAAGCGATTCAACGGAAACGCTGGCTTTCCCTGACCTGCAAAGGAGGAAATATCATATGGTGAATGTACTGTTAATCGGAAACGGTGCCCGGGAGCATGCCATGGCTGAGGCCGTCATGCAATCAAGCCGTCAGCCCCGCCTCTTTTCTTATATGAAAACCAACAACCCGGGCATTGCCTTGCTGTCGGAAAAAATTTTCATCGGGAGCTACAACGACCTTGCCGCCGTCAATGCCTTTGCAAAAGAATGCCGCATTGATTTTGCCATCATCGGCCCGGAAGATCCTCTGAATAACGGGGTGGTTGATTCCCTGAAAAGCGTGGACATTCCGGCCGTAGGACCCACAAAAAGTCTGGCCCGCCTTGAAACCTCAAAATCCTTTACGAGACACCTCGTTGAAAAATACCACATCCCGGGAAACCCGAAATTCAGAACATTCTCCTCCATGGAAGGCATTGAAGCGTTTCTCGATGAGCTGGACGGAATCGTCGTGAAGCCCGACGGCCTGACGGGGGGCAAAGGGGTTATGGTACAGGGAGACCATTTTCAAACGAAAGCTGAGGCCCTCGACTATTGCCGTCAGGTTTTAAAAGAACATCCGAGTGTGACCATCGACGAGAGACTCGAAGGTGAGGAATTCTCTCTCCAGTGCCTGTGCGACGGGAAAACGGTTGTGGCAACCCCGCCAGTTCAGGATCACAAGAGGCGCTTTGTGGGCGACAAGGGACCAAACACCGGCGGGATGGGGTCTTATTCCTGTGAAGATCATTCCCTGCCCTTCATGGACAGGAAAGATGTCGTAGAAGGCATTGAAATAACTCAAAAAGTGGCAGATGCGATTTACAGGGAAACGGGAGAGTACTACAAGGGGGTCATGTACGGCGGCTTCATCATCACAAAATCAGGAATCAAGCTTCTGGAGTACAACGCCCGTTTCGGCGACCCGGAAGCGATGAATATCCTGCCGCTGCTGAAGACCGATTTCGTCGATGTCTGCAAAGCCGTTGTAGAAGGCACCCTTCATACGCTGAATATCGAATTTGAAAAAAAGGCCTCGGTGTGTAAATACATCGTTCCGAAAGGCTACGGTCTCCCTAAGGATCATCCCGACGCACAGTCCACCTCTGCAAAGATCGAGGTCGGCGATGTTGGACAGGCCCGCCTGTACTATGCCTCGGTAGACAAGAGGGAAGACGGACTCTACATGAGCACCTCCCGGGCGATCGGAGTGGTCGGCATCGCCGATCACCTTGACAGGGCGGAGCAGATTGCCGAAAAGGCGGTGGGCGCCATCAGGGGGCCTGTAGCTCACAGACCGGACATCGGCACGGGACCGCTTATCGATAAAAGGATCCGCAATATGCAAAAAATCAGAGGATGATGAAGGCAGCCGAAAGGTTTTGCTTGCGTAATCAAACGAAAAGGTATTCTACAGGCTGAAGCTTGGGACTGCCAAACACATGTGAATCGCAAAAAACATCAACAGGAACATACAACTAACATGAATAAAATAAAAAGGGTGTTAATCAGCGTTACAGACAAAAAGGGAATCGTCGCGTTTGCCGGGGAATTGAAAAGCCTGAATGTGGAAATCCTGTCCACCGGCGGAACGGCGGCCCAGTTAAGAAGTCATGGGATCGATATCACAGAGGTCTCCGATTACACCGGGTTTCCCGAGATGATGGACGGGCGGCTGAAGACGCTTCATCCGAAGATCCATGGGGGGCTCCTGGCCCTGCGGGATAACGACGCCCACATGAA
>JAPLJQ010000515.1 GCA_026388495.1 Deltaproteobacteria bacterium
ATTGAAAAATACGGGGGAAAAGCCATAGCCCGATCCACAGACCCGATCACACTGGAGGGGCCGGAGGAGACCCGGCGGATCGTCATCCTGCAATTTCCCACCGTCGAGAAGGCCAGAGAGTTCTACCAATCGCCTGAATACCAAGAAGCCAGGAAACTCCGGGAAGGTGCGGCAACCGGGGAGCTCATTGTCGTTGAGGGGATTGCAGCCGGATAATGAGCGGCTGGCATATGACGAGATCGAGGCGTGGCAGCGGGAACTGAAGGTGGCGGACACCGAGGGGCGGTTCACGTTTGCCGGAATGATGTTTGCGGTGAAAGGGAGAAAATGATAAAATCAAATCTGATAGGCTGGTTACGACTTCATCAACGCCATTGGGTACGGGATATACCCGACCGGCGGGTCGGGATTGGCATAGACCGGCTCGTGATGCTCCTCACCAACAACAACTCCATCAAGGAAGTTATCCTCTTCCCCTCGATGAAAACCCTGCAGCCGGGCGAGGTAGAGGTGGAAGAAACAACGAATGAAAAAAAATAATCCCGAAAAAGAAATTCTTATTTTAATGTCGTTTCATTAATTGATTTCGGATGATATTCCCAAGGTTGTGGGTAAAAAAAATCCCCATTTTTTAATTTCCTATCAACCTCAGTCATAAAGTCAGAGAACCGCTGTTTATCGCAAGGATCAAGGTTGGATTCGGTTTTTTTAATTGATTCAGATATTATATCTTTACGATAGAAAAGCAGATAGGCTAGGAAATATGCTGCATCGTCTCGCCCAGATTTTTCGTATCCTATATACCATAACGATCCAACCACAGAAATGACAGTTTCCCTGAGTTCGTCACCCTTGCCTGTAGCATAAATACCAAGATGCGCAAGGTTAGAAGTCACTTTATAAATCGCATCTTTTAATCCTTTATCAGCGGCGGGTCTGCCAACCGTCCCAAGGGAAATCGCCACTTGTCGTGTTGTGTTATATTCCATACCTTTACCACAATCAATAACGTAAATTCCAAGATTCAGAAGATCTTCAATCACCCGAATGGTGGAATACTCTTGCCTATTATCAGCGGCATGTTTGCCAACCATCCCAAGATAGTATACAACCATTACAGGGGCATCCTTAAGTTCATGATCAGCGGCATGGATACCAATATCTTGAAGAGCATCCGCCACCAATTCAGTTGCGCCTCCAAGTCCTTTGTCAGTAGCCCGGGTACCGATAAATCGGAGAGTTTGACTTAGGGATTCAACAACGTTTTCTGAATCATTAAAATTACAGCACTCGACACCAAATTTTTGGAGATCCGCAATTACTTCTTTGAATATCCCAAGATCATCATTTTTAAGTGCGATTAAAGCAGAACGCTGAATGTGATCGCAAAAATGCTGAACAATATCAGTTTTAGCTGATTCATCAAATGTTGAAAAGAGTTCCGTTATCCGGTCAGATAGTGCATTCAGACCGGTTCTTGTTGTTGTCACATCATACCGCATGATCGATGCATGCACAACATCAAAAACTGGCTGCATAATATCATTCTTCGAATCTGTTTTACAAATATTCTCAGTATTTATTTCCCCAACCAACATTTTGACAACTTCATCAGGACGGAGCATGGCGATAGTATTCTTCATGTACAGGAACAAACTGCAGAATGTGAATATGCCTAATATCAGAACCGATGTGACAAGGGAGGGATCGGGATCCAGTGCCAATAGTTTGAGCACGATCAACCCATATGTGATTGCTACAAAGTAGATGATGAGAAGAAACCACATGTCTGGGTTTTTCTTCATAACATCAACGACGCGGGGAGTGTAAGAAGCCGCAGCCATTTGGATAGCAATAATAGTTAGGGTAATGACGAGGGAGATGATTGCCGCCTGCGTCTGTACGATTGCACTCAAAAAGTAAAGGGCATTCTCATGATTTGTTGGAGCGAGATTAAACATCCTGATAAGAAAAATCCCGAAAATACAAACAACAATTAAAATAAAGAGATACTGTATCAATCGTTCTTTCCACAAGGATGCCCAAGGTTCCATCCTCAGCTCATCCATTCCAAAAAATATTTTTTTTATCGCATTACCCACTGATGAACCACCAGACATGATAATACGTGGTTCACGATGTATACTCTTAAATTATGGCATAGCCTCCCCCTCCCTCTTTTTTCCGTGAACATCGGAAAACACGCCACCAACATGAGACTCCATGAGAAAGACCGGCCACCCGCACCCAACCGGGGGGTCCCCACCCCTCCCGTACCAAAACAGGGGGTAGGGAGGTGGTCACTCTTCCGGAAGAGCAGGGGTGGGTACCCCCTGCCCGGCAGGAGTTCGGGAAATGACCGCTCCGTCGTGAGCCCATGCGAAGCGCCGGTCCTTGGGCTGCAAAACAAGGGGGGGTGGGAGCCCATCCCTTAGCATGAGGCACCATCCCCCCCCTCTTTTTTG
>JAPLJQ010000558.1 GCA_026388495.1 Deltaproteobacteria bacterium
GTGTTTTTCATCAATATGGCAGGATTCGTCCGTTTAAACTTCCGGCACGATGATTTCTTCCGGTGGTATCCAGACCGCCTTGCCATTCCGCCAGACAGCGATAGGATTCCCCTGACGCTTGTGCTCGGCCAGGGTCTCGGCAACTGCCTCTTTCAACGCCATTTCAGCTTTTACCTTCAAAGGAAGATCGCGTACATCTTCCCTGCTTTTGCGCGTCTGTTTTTTCATTACCTGGAACTCCTTTCAATCATTGAAAACAGTTTATCATCAATAACTGTTAAATTGCCACTTTCTTCATCTGCAATCAGGCGGGGCAAATCCGCAGAATTATTGAATAGCATCCATGAATCGAGCAACGGTCTGTAAAGATGAAAGAAATTGAACACACTTCTGATAAACCTGCGCCTTACCACCTCGGGCGGCACATCGTGCCCCCCCGCTCTGACGCGTTCGGCAATGCGCTTCAGCGCAAGATCCGGTTTATGGAGCCATAGATAAAACAGATGGATTTTATAGCCCTCTTTCTTCAGATCCTTGAGCAGTCTGACGTACGATCTACCCGCCAATGTTGTCTCAATAGCAAAATCATGACCTGCTTTGATGTGCTCTTCTATCTGATCCAGCAGGATCTTTCCCGCTTTGATGGCGGCTATGTCCGGTAAAAAGGGAGAAAGGCCGGCGGCTGCGGTCGACGGATGGATCAGGATCTTTCAATGGTTCGGCAAATATCTCCGCTGATCCTCAGCCGTCCGGTTTACGCATGGGCAAATTCACGGATTTCGGCAAGTCTGCGGCTGACAACCTTTTCGGCTATTTTTAGGTCGTAGGCCGCCTGCAGGTTGATCCAGTATTGGGGCGTCTGGCCAAACGCCTTGCCGAAAAGCAAGGCCAGCTCGGCGGTAACGGGCCTCTTGCCTTTGACCACATGGGATATCCTCATGGTCGAAAGACCAATGGCGCGGGCAAACTCGGCCTGGGAAATGTCCAGTTCGTCCAGAATCTCTTTCAGGAATTCACCCGGATGAATCGGGGGCAGATTGTTTTTCGGATTCATGGTTTTAACTCCCTAATGATAATCGGTTATTTCGACATCGCAAGCCTCGCCGTTTTCAAACCGGAAACAGACGCGCCATTGATCGTTGATGCGAATGCTCCATTGCCCGGCACGATCTCCGCCCAACGCTTCCAAGCGGTTGGATGGCGGCATGCGGAGGTCATCAAGCGTCACGGCCGCGTCCAACTGGGTCAATCGCTTGCCGGCCCGCCTCAGCACGTCGGGCGGGAAGTGTTTAGATCTCCCGGTCGTAAAAAAAACGTTCGGTTTGAGCATCCGCGAAAGTTCTGATCATGAAAATGATCATAAACAAGTTGTTTACAATAGTCAAGCTGACTTTGTGTTGCTCAGCACCCATGGCCCGCCTGCCGCCGATTTCATTCGCGCATGGGCAAATTCACGGATTCAGGCCAGTCTGCGGCTGACAACCCTTTCGGCTATTTTGAGATCGTGGGATGCCTTAAGATGCCGCTTGTTTGACCTGCGGTGAATAGCCGCCTTATTCGACGCAACAAATGCGGAGATTGTCCTTGCTTTATGCGGCGAATACGCGGCATAATATCGCCCAGGAGCGTCGGAGAATTATGAACTATATCTACAACAGGAAGAATTGGCCAAAACTGACTTGGAGCCAGGAGCGGCTGGCAGGGCAGCTTGCCGGCGTACGTCATCGGCAGGGGCGGCTCATCGGGCGCATGGAGGGGCTGGGTTTTTCGCTCCGCAGCGAAGCCGTACTGCAAACCTTGACCGA
>JAPLJQ010000354.1 GCA_026388495.1 Deltaproteobacteria bacterium
ATTGAGATGCAAGAAAAACAAACTAAATTAGACCTGCTTAATAAAATAAAGAAAATGGGGAGAAATGATCCTTGCTTTTGTGGAAGTGGAAAGAAATTTAAGAAATGTTGTGGAAGATAAAAAATATACTTCAGGATCGTTATCTCGAGATTAAAATCTATTTATAATCGATTATCTGCATGATTTTGATACATCTCTTTCAGTTAGGGTTGGGGGTATAATTGGGATCATGTTTATGAGGACAGATAATTGAATCATCTTTCTAAACGTAATCTTCACGCTTTCTCTCTCGAACTCAGTGAATAGTTGTAGGTGGAGACAGCGATTCCGACGGTTGAGTGCTCTTGAAAAATCAGTGATTGGATTTTTCCTTTGCTTCTTCCTTGTCCATACACCCCGTCGTTATAAACATTCAGGATAAAAAGTTGTAATAGCAACCTTGTCCCAGCCGTTTTAATTTCCCAAGAGCTTTAAATTTTGTTACAATATCCACATGAAAAAAACACCTTCTCGAACCGAACATGATCTACTTGGAGAGCGTAACGTGCCCGCGGATGTGTATTACGGCATCCATACTCTTCGCGCGATAGAGAATTTCCCCATTTCCGGAATTTCAATTCAAACCTACCCGAGGCTTATCCAATCCCTGACGTATGTCAAGCAGGCCTGTGCGCTGGCGAATCGAGATCTGGGACTGTTGGACAAAAAACGGGCGGGCGCAATTGCGCTCGCCTGCAAGGAGATCCGCGATGGCAAGCTGAACAATCAGTTTGTGGTGGATGTCATTCAAGGCGGCGCGGGGACTTCGACAAATATGAACACCAACGAAGTCATAGCCAACCGGGCGCTGGAAATTCTTGGATTTGAACGCGGGAATTACAAAGAAATGCAACCGCTTGAACATGTCAACCTGAGCCAGAGCACCAACGACGTTTACCCGACGGCAGTTAAAGTTGCGTTGCGTTTTGAGATAGACTGTCTGGTCAATGCCATGGAAGTGCTGCGCCTGGATTTTGACACCAAGGCAAAAGAGTTTGGAGATGTGCTCAAAATCGGCCGCACGCAGTTGCAAGATGCCGTCCCGATGACGCTGGGTCAGGAGTTCAGCACGTATGCCGTCATGCTTATGGAAGACCAACAGCGCCTACGCGAGGCGGCGCTGCTCATCCAGGAAATCAACCTGGGGGCAACCGCCATCGGCACAGGAATCAACGCCCCGCCGGAATACGCCCCCCTGGCCTGCAAATACCTCTCGAAATTAACCGGATTCCAATTCATAACTGCCGATAACCTGGTTGAAGCCACCCAGGATGCCGGGGTGTTTGTCCAGCTTTCGGGGGTGCTTAAACGTGTGGCGGTGAAACTTTCAAAAGTATGTAACGACTTGCGCCTGCTCTCATCCGGCCCACGCGCCGGTCTGGGCGAGATCAACCTGCCTCCTGTGCAGGCCGGTTCGAGCATTATGCCCGGCAAGGTCAATCCAGTCATCCCCGAAGTGGTTAATCAGATCGCATTTCAAGTGATCGGCAACGATGTGACCGTTTCATTCGCTGCCGAGGCCGGTCAGTTGCAGCTCAACGCCTTTGAACCGATCATTGCCCATAATTTGTTTAACAGCCTGATCTACCTGCGTCAGGGCTGCCTGACGCTGGCTGAACGCTGTGTGCGCGGCATCACCGCCAACCGCAATCGCCTGGTTGACATCGTCTCACATTCCATTGGCATCGTGACGGCGCTAAATCCATATATCGGATATGAAAATGCCAGCGCGGTAGCCAAGGAGGCATACGCCACCGGCAAAGGTGTGGCAGAGATCGTACTGGTAAAGGGCCTGCTTACCAAAGAACAACTGGCCGATATTTTGCGCCCTGAAAACCTCACCCAACCAAGATGACTGTGCGTTGGTGTCACTTCCCTTCCGGAGCCGCGATTACAAATTGGATTGGAAAATTTACGCTGGTGTAACCGGCGCAGGAAGATTCGCATCAGCCGTATCGCACAGACCGAGAGCAACGCTGCCACAAGTACCATAACCCCTAATAATGCTTCTTTCATTGCAAGGATTTTTTATATTCCCAGGATCACCTTGAATTCCGCAAGAGATACTTTTGTCCAGACAAGCGGTGATCCGGCTGCGACAAGGACATCGGACAAAAAGATGATGGAGAGAAGCGGCACCGGGCTCGGCATGGCTGTTGTCTGGGGAACCATCAAGGACCATGACGGGTTTATCACAAGTATGAATCCAGCGATCATGGATTTTCATATCCGGTGTTGTTATTTACGCCATGCGAGCCTTGTCTCCAGCCACCGGGAAAGGCTCGTAAAGGCAAAGCAGATGATGAAATAAACGACGGCAATGAACAGGAATATCTCTGTGGGATATATCATGGTCCGATTGTTGACCTGTGTGCCCACATGGGTCAGCTCCGAAACGCCGACGATGAACGCCAGGGATGTATCCTTGATCATGGATACGAACTGATTGACGAACGAGGGAATCATGTTGCGGAGGCCCTGAGGCAAAAGAATAAAAAGCATGGCCTGCCAGTGATGCAATCCCGTGGACAGGGCGGCTTCCGTCTGACCCCTGGCAATACCTTCAATACCGGCCTGGACAATCTGCGACATGTAGGCGGAGGTAAAAACGGTTAATGCCATAATGACGGTCCAGCTCTCCGGCGTCGTGCGTCCCATAAGGACCGGCAAGAGAAAATACATCCAGAAGATGACCATGAGCAGGGGCATACCCCTTACTGCATTGACGATTGCCAGGGTCGGGTATTTGATGAACCGGTTGCGGGAAACACACATGAGCCCCAGAATCAGTCCACCGAAGAAAGAAAAAACCAGGGACACCACGGCCAGATAGAACGTCAGCAGCACCCCTCCGATCGGGCCGCTGGGGTAACGACCGATCATAAAGTGGGCCATATTGTCCCAGATCACCGTGAAATCAAATCCCGCATCCATGCCTATCTAACCCCCATAGGGCTCAACACCTTTTTGCTGTAAAGGGTGACCAGCCCGGTGATGACGACGGAAATGGCAATGTAAACAAGGGTTGCCGCCGTAAACGCCTCGAATCCCTTAAACGTGTAACTTTCCACCTGGCGGGCCTGATAGGTAAGTTCGGCCACACCGATGGTCATGGCAAGAGAGGAATTCTTCGTCAGGTTGAGAAACTGATTGATCAGGGGTGGAATGGTAATCCGGATCGCCTGAGGCAGAATGATATATTGCATCGACCGAAGATACGAAAAACCGGAGCTTCTTGCCGCTTCCATCTGCTCCTTGGGTATAGAACGAACGCCGGAGCGGATATCTTCCGCAATAAAGGCGGACGTATAAATGGTTAAAGCAATAACCGCCGCGGCAAACTCAAAATCCCTGGCGTTCAACCAGTCATTAACACCATGGGGAAGGATCTTGTATGAACCGAAATACCAGAAGAATATCTGTATCAGGAGCGGTGTATTACGAAAAAATTCCAGGTAGGCATGGGAGAACCAGAGGATCGGTTTCATATTGCTCATACGCATGACGGCGATGAGCAATCCGATGACAAAAGAAAAGGCAATCGACACTGCGGACAGTTCGAGGGTGATCTTTACCCCGGAAACGAGCCACTCGAAATACTGGCCTGACGTGACGATTGCCCAATCAAATTTATAATCGAACACGGATGGTTATTGCTCCCACGAGAGTTTTTCCGACGTAATCTTGAATTCACGCTTCATGGGGAAGGCCTTTCCCTTGGGACCAAACCATTTATCGAAGATCTTTTTGGCCTCACCGTTCTTCTCCATCTCCAGGATGGTCTTGTTCACAAAGTTCACAAAATTGGTGTCCCCTTTGCGCATCCCCAGTCCGTAAGGCTCATCCCCGACGATGATATTGGGAATCTCATACACTTTCTTGTTCGGGGCTTTATGCAGGATGTTGGCCAGGATCGATTCATCCGTCGTGATGGCGAACACCTTGCCCTGCTGCAGGGCCAGGAATGCCTGGGGATAATCGTCAAAAGAAAGGACGGTGGCCGCCGGGAGGGACTTCTTGGCATTCTGTTCGGATGTCGAACCCTTGGCCGTTCCGATCTTCTTTCCATCAAGATCCGCCAGCTTCTTTACCGTTCCTTTCTTGGTAATAAATTTTTGGACGGTCTTAAAATATGTATAACTGAAATCGATCTGCTTGGCCCGTTCGGCATTCTTCGTCATGGTGGCCGCAATAATGTCGATATTGCCGGCAATCAACTGGGGCATACGGGTCGCCGAGGTCACGGATTTCAATTCCAGTTTTACCCCAAGTTTTTTTGCAATGGCCCTGCAGAAATCGACGTCATAGCCTACGATTTCGCGGGTTTGCTCATCGATATAACCAAATCCGGGTGTCGAATCCTTTACGCCGGCAACTAAAACGCCTTTCTTCTTCGCCTCAGCCAGAGTGTCTCCCGCCAGGGCAGCACCGCATAAACCGAATACAAACATCAATGTTAAAAACATTATCCCAAACTTCTTCATCTTTTTTACTCCTTTCAAAATGTTAATGCATTGGTGATAAAACCTCTTTCAAGAAGAGCTTCGTCCTTTCATGTTGTGGATTCTTAAAAAACTCTTTCGGCGGAGCTTCTTCAAGGATAACACCGAAATCGATGAAGGCAACCCGGTCCGCCACTTCACTGGCAAACCCCATTTCATGCGTCACCACGATCAGGGTCATCCCCGTATGGGCAAGACCCTGCATCACCTCCAGAACCTCGCCAATCATTTCCGGATCGAGGGCTGATGTCGGTTCATCAAACAGCATGATTTTCGGTTTCATTGCCAGGGCACGGGCAATGGCGACTCTCTGTTGCTGTCCTCCCGAGAGTTGTGACGGATAATCATCTCTTTTTTCCGCCAGCCCGACCCTCTCAAGAAGAGTCATGGCCTGCTCCTCCGCTTCTTTCCTGGAAATGTTTCGTATCTTTAACGGCGCCAATGTAATATTCTTCAAAACCGTCAGGTGCGGATAGAGATTAAACTGCTGGAAGACAAAGCCGATCTCCGCGCGGAGTTTATTAAGATTCAATTTGTGATCGGACAGATCCGTGCCGTCAACAATAAGTTTTCCCTTATCGATGGGCTCGAGTTTGTTGACGGTCCGTATCAGGGTGGATTTCCCTGAACCGGACGGGCCGCAGACGACCACAACTTCACCCGGCCTGACATGGAGATTGACATCATTCAGGACATGTAATTTTGTGAACCACTTGTGGACTTCGTGAAATTTGATCATGATATTATTTTCCACACGGCTTTCAATAGGATTATATCAAAAAAATTACGCTGCTGCAACTCCGAGTTCCAACCCGATGTCGAGCGCCTGCCGATTCATTTTCAGCACATTTTCAGAAATTCGTACCTTCAGCACTTCCACAATCGACTCCGGGCGGACAACGCCGGTCAGCGCCGTTACCGCACCAAGCATGCAGATATTGAAAACGATCGGTTTGCCTATCCTGTCCATGACTGTCTGATACATGGGGAGGGCTTTTTGCACGGCATCGACCGTCCGCTCGGTCTGAACATAGCGCGTATCAGTAATCAGGAGCCCTCCGGGACGAAGGATGCGGGAGAATTTGTTGTATGCTTCCTGGGTGAGGCATACCAGCACGTTTGGCTGGTTAACTTTCGGAAAGAATATCTCCGAGTCGGAAATGATGACTTCGGAACGGGTCGTCCCACCCCTTGCCGCGGCACCGTAATCCTGGGTTTGAACCGCATTCAGGTTCTCGTAGAGCACAGCCGCTTCAGCCAGAATGATGGCAGCCGTAATCACTCCCTGCCCGCCTGATCCGGAAAATACAAATCTCGTCCGTTCCACCATTATTTCCCCTCCATTGCACGATGAATAACGGCGTCATATGCTGAACAATATTCGGGCAGTTCCTTTTGAATAAAAATCCCACGTTCAATCAGGTCGGGATTCTCTTCTTTGGCTGTTGAACCGATAGGGATGGTTGTCTTGCTCATATGCTTGAGCATGTCGACAGCATCGCCCTGCCGGTTGCTGCGCCCAAAATAGGTGGGACAGGGGGAGATGATCTCCACCACAGAGAATCCTTTATGGAGAACAGCCTCCTGAATTATTTCGGTCATTTCATAGATATGATATGTGGTGCTCCGCGCCACAAAAGTCGCGCCGGCGGCAGCGGCTAACGCAACCACATCAAAACTCTGATCGATATTTGAGTAAGGAGCGGTGCTCGCCATGGTTCCGTAACCGGACAAGGGGGAGTACTGGCCGCCGGTCATCCCATAGATCCGGTTGTTCATAACTATGGCCGTAATATCGATATTACGACGGGCGGCGTGGATGAAATGATTACCTCCAATGGCAAGAGCATCGCCGTCGCCCATGGGTACTATCACACGCAATTCCGGTCTGCTCAGCTTAATCCCCGTGGCGAAAGCCAGGGCGCGACCGTGGAGGGTATGCATGGTATGAAAATCAAGATAACCGGTAATGCGAGCGGAACAGCCGATTCCCGACACCATGACGATATCGCTTTTGCTGATCCTCAGCTTCTCGATCGCCCGTATCAAACCGTTTAAAACGATACCATGCCCGCAACCAGCACACCACATGTGGGGAAAGAATCGTTCACGGATGTAGTCCTTCATCGCCATTGGTTAAACCCCCCTTCCATGGATCACGTGCAGCATCCTCTGAATGTCCGTCGGGCTGATCAATACGCCGTCGATCCTGTTGGCCAGAAAGACCCTCTCCGGCCGGTCCACCGCCAGTCGCACGGATTGACAAACTTGTCCTGTGTTCATCTCAACGACGACAATGTATTTTGCCCGGGCAGCTATCTGCTTTACCAGTTCATAGGGAAAAGGCCAGAGAGTCATCAGTTCCAATAATCCGAATCTCCCACCACGCCTGCGGCGCCTTTCCACTATATGCCGTGCGGAGCGTGCGGCAGAACCATAAGAGATGAGAAGGCAGTCGGCATCCTCGGTATAAAATTCCCTGAACCTGGCAAGCTCGCCGGCTCTGTTCTCGATTTTGTCCATCAAATGCCGGATGAGCCCATGCACGACACCCGGATCATCGGAAGGGAAGCCCCACATGTCATGATACAGACCCGTTACGTTATACCGATGAACGCCTCCGAAATCGGACATGGGCAGCCGTCCGTCCTCACGCGGCAGATAGGGATGATAATCCACTCCCGCTTTTACTGATGTTTTCAGGCGTTCCACAATGGGGATTTTTCCTTGTTTTGGTAGAATCAAACGCTCTCGCATGTGACCCACCACCTCATCGAACAACAGCACCACCGGCGTCCGGTAGGTCTCGGATATATTGAAGGCCTCCACGGTCATGGCGAAAACGTCCTGATGGTTTGAAGCGGTCAGGGCGACGATGGCATGGTCACCATGCGTTCCCCAGCGGGCCTGATTCACATCGCCCTGACTGACGTGTGTCGGGATTCCCGTTGATGGCCCCCCCCGCTGTACGTTCACGATGACGCACGGAATCTCGGCCATCACGGCATACCCGAGAGCCTCCTGCATCAGAGAGAACCCGGGACCGCTGGTTGCCGTCATCACTTTTCGGCCTGTGAGTGAGGCGCCTATGATGGCGCACATGGAGGCGATTTCATCTTCCATCTGAATGAATTTGCCCCCTCTCTTTGGAAGACGCAAAGAGAGATGTTCGGCGATCTCCGTGGAAGGAGTGATGGGATAGCCTGCGAAAAAATCAAGCCCGGCATACAAGGCGCCTTCCACACAAGCCTCATTTCCCTGTACAAACTTCACTTTGCCTTTCATGTGATCTTACCTGTTCAGTTGTGATGCCAATGGCCAGATCTGGACAATGGAACCCACTTAAAAGAAATGACGTTAATCATACTGAATGAATGATGGCATTTCAATGGCCAGATCCGGACACCGAAACTCACACAGTCTGCAGCCGAGGCAATCCTCGAATCGCACGGCAACGGCTTTTCCCTTATCATCGATCTCCAGAACTCGCTTCGGGCAGAAAGCCACACACACGCCGCATCCCTTGCACCATTGACGGTTGATCAAGAGTTCTCTCAGCTTTGGCTGTTTTTCCCCTATTGAAGGTCCGTTCTCCGATTTCACCATTGCCTCATCCCGATGGATTGATGATTCTGTGACGCAACGTACAATTTTTTCAGCCTCTAAAATGAGCCGCCGGCAGATCCTTGACCGTCGCAAGACCGGGACGGGCATTGATAACAACCGGGACAGAATTCACAAGGACCGCTGCCGTGGCCTGGTCTCCCGCCACACCACCTTCAATCCGGAGTTTGATCTCCGGTATTCCGACAATGTGGACCGAGTCGTGGGGGTCGTCGGCGCCGATGTACATCCGCAAATCCAGTGTAATGACCGCCTCTTCTTTCTTGATTCCTTTAACCGAATGTCTGATGCCTGCCACATCACCAGGTTTCAGCGAGAAATACTGTGTTTTAACGGCTTTTTCAGCGACAACGGGGTCAATGGTCTCGATGACATCATCGAAGGCCATGCCGAGTTTTTCAGCCACAAGGTAAAGGGATTCGAGCAGCCCCACGTGACCCAGTTCTTTCTTGCCGATCTTCTCGTAAAACGCATCCGTCGTCATCCCGGCCCCGATCTTTTTCTGCAGGGGATAGCGCCTCGTTCCGGCGTCTACAATCCGCTCCATGTGTATTTTTTTCACATCCTGACAGACTGCTGTAAGAAAGAGAGGAAGGGCGTCCATGACAAATCCCGGGTTGACACCGGTGCCAAGCACCGTTACTTGATGTTTCTTCGCAAGATTGTCTACATTCTTCATCAGTTCGGCGTTTTCTTTCAGGGGAAACAGCAGCTCTTCCGATGATGAGATGATATTGAGACCTGCCTGAATGATCTCTTCCAGTTCGGGATAGATCTTCCTGATCCGGGAGCCTGTCGTGTGAAGGACTACATCGGCGCCGGTCTTTGCAAAAAGCGCCTTTCCGTTGTCCGTTACCCTGACGCCGAGTGTTTTATCCAAACCGAGGATCTCCCCCAGGTCTCTGCCTACAAGATCCTTCGAAATGTCCACAGCCCCCACAAGCTCCATACCGGATTTTTTTGTGACGAGCTTTGCCGTTTCGATCCCGATAGGACCGAGGCCATACTGTATGACGCGAATCTTTTTCTGTGCCATAGAAACATCTCCTTTTCAGTCTTCCGCCATCACGCCCGGTATCCGGGATGATGTTTGATGCTTACGCCTGTGCCGCAACATTCTTTTTCGCCAGACGACTCTTGAGGACCTGTTTGACGAAGATCCCCGCCAAAATCACTATACCCATGATATCCGTCGTCGTCCCCGGTATAATGAGAAGGATGGTCGCCACTCCCAAAAGGAAACGCTCGAAAAAGTTCAACCGCCCAC
>JAPLJQ010000588.1 GCA_026388495.1 Deltaproteobacteria bacterium
ATTTTAAATCCAGATGGACTTTTACGGCTTTCTCCACAGTATCCAACTCTTTTTCATCCAGGGCGCCGATAAATTTTATCATCCTGCTTTTGTCGAGGGTTCGAATCTGATCGGCCTTGATTTTGGAATCTTTGGGCAAATTCGCCGTACCCCGCACGAGAAACACCTCAAAAGGATACGTGGTGTCGAGGTTTTGCGAGGTAACAGGCAAAACGGTAACCGTCCCGGAGAATTCATTGCCCTTGTCGTTGGAAATGACCGCAACGGGGCGGGTCTTCGCTATTTCCCTTCCCATGGTGGGATCGAGAACCGCCAGGTATATGCCGCCTCGTTTAATATTCATCCCACCCCTCCAGGTCAACCGTCTCAAAATCACCGGCAATAGCAATGCTTTCCTTTGCAGTAGCACGATATCCCTCTTCAAGCAATTTTTCCAGATTCGCCTGTTGCTTTTGTTTGATATACGCCCGAAGGGATTCAGAGATGATACGGCTGCGGGATCGGGGTTCGGCAATGCGCCGCAGGGAATCAAACAGATCTCTCGGCAGGGTTATATTTAAACGAACATTCTCTGTGTGCATAAATCACCTCCGCTAATACGTGTATTATAGCACGCTGTAGTGTGTATTTGTCAAGAATAAATTTTGGAAAATAGGGACAGAGGCCTATTTCTTTCCCCACCGTCCATTCACTTTCCCTATTGACAGCTTAGAGAAATAAATGTATCCTTACTGTAAGGAGGTAAGGAATGCTTGCCAAGCTTACTACCAAAAACCAGCTTACGCTCCCGCGTGAGATCGTTAAAGAATTCAAAGGCATTGAATATTTTGACGCCAATGTTCTGGATGGCCGGATCGTTCTGGCGCCCGTCCGGATGCAGCCCGTGGATGCCAATCTGGAGGGGATCCGGAAGAAGATGGAAAAACTCGGGATAACGCCTGGAGACGTGGCAGAGGCGGTCCGGTGGGCCAGAAGAAACGAGAAATGATCAGGGCCGTGCTGGACACAAATGTTCTGGTCTCTGCATTGCTTTTCCCGGGAGACATGGGGCGGATCGTCGCGGGTTGGAAGGCCGGTGCATTCGTGCCTGTTTTTTTTCATGACACATTCGATGAGTTCAGAAGAGTTCTCGCCTACCCCAAATTTTCCCTGACGGTTCAGGAAATCCAGTCCCTCATCGAAAACGAGGTGTTGCCTTTCTGCGCGGTTGTCGATATCTCTGAGGAGATCATAGGTGCGTGCAGGGACCCCGCGGACGATAAATTTCTTTCCTGCGCCGTGGCTGCCGCCGCCGATTACATAGTCAGCGGGGACGGGGACTTGCTCGATCTTGTAAGCTTCCGCAATATCCCCATCATCAGCGCCGGCGCCTTTCTTAAAAAATAGTAAGAAAGACGACAAACTATGGACGGTCATCTATACATTACGCGGCACGGCCATTCGTATCATTCCGGTAAGAAGATCCAGGGAAAAGGAGGAGGATCTATATGACAAAAAAATCATTCGCAAAGAATAGCGACGAGTTTGACCGCCGGTTTGACGCTGGAGAGGACATTCATGAACTCGTCGACGTATCGCAGGCCACGGTCACCCGACCCGGAAGGAAAGTTCGTCTCACACTGGACGTTTCGGAGGCTCTGGTCAAGGATCTCGACGACATCCGGAACAAAATCGGTGTTGACCGGAGCGCCATCATCAAGATCTGGCTTCATGAAAGGGTGCAGAAGGAAAAAACTCTTTAAAATAGGGGCGCTGTCCCCCTATTATTCATTTTCCCTTGACATCATTCGCAGATACTGTATATTATCATACAGGTATTGAGAACTATGCGCATCGTGGATATCATTAAAATTATCAAGAAGTCAGGCGTGAAGATCGTCTCTTTGTCCGATCTCAGGAAATTGCTGGATATTGAAAAAGACAATACGTCTTATAAAATAGCGGAAAAACTGGTTGCCGAGAAGTTTTTGCTGCGGCTTAAAAAAGGGGTTTATCTCTCTGCATTCAATCCCCCTGATAGTTTTGAAATTGCCAACGCCATATATACGCCTTCGTACATTTCCCTGGAGTCGGCACTGAATTACTATGGCGTGCTCCCGCAATTTCCTTATTCCGTTACTTCCATCAGTCCCAAAAAATCAAAAAAGCTGCTCATCGATGAAAAAGAATTTGAGTATGTCCAGATAAGTCATAAATTATACTGGGATTTCAGACGTGAGGGGCAGACGGTTATCGCCTCGCCGGAAAAAGCCCTTCTGGATATGATCTATATCGTCTCCAAGGGATTGCGAAGGATAGAATTCGAGGATTTGGACTACTCCCCCATCAACAAAAGAGATTTTCATAAAATGTGTAAAAGAATCGACTACCGGCCTTTTCTCAATAAATTGAAGGAAATCGGAATATGATGACAACGGAACAAATCGGCGAACTGGCAAGGCATTTCAAGATAGATGAGGCCTCGATCTTGAGGGAGTATGTGCAATTGCTTTTTCTCCGCTCATTTTATGCCTTGAAGGAAAGCCGCCATGTCTTTTTCAAGGGTGGGACGGCCATCCACTTTCACTGTGGTTCTTTCCGTTTTTCAGAAGACCTTGATTTCAGCACCCTGCAAAGCTCGGATCAGCTCCGGCAGATGGTAGAAGCGGCGACCCGCGATCTCAAAACCGAAATGGCTTCTCTTGAGCAGGGAAAATTCACGATCAAGCACGACTCATTCAACGGTCAATTGAAGTTTGCATACAAAGGGTCGCGTCCTCTAACGATCCGTCTGGAATTTTCACAGCGGGAGAAAGCCCTCACCAGAGCCGTTTCTCTTATTGAAACTCCCTTTCCGCTGGTCAGCTATCCGTTGGTCGTTCATCTCGATGCGGAAGAACTTCTGGCTGAGAAGACAAGGGCAATCCTGACGCGCAGCAAAGGCCGCGATTATTTCGACTTCTGGTATCTGCTGTCGAAGGGTATTCCCCTAAGAGAGGATTACATCCGCGAAAAAATGAAATGGTACGGGAAGGATTACCGGCAGGAAGACTTGACGGAAATCATCGCCGATGCAAACGAAAAAGACCTGCATAACGATCTGGCGAGATTTTTACCGAAGCATTACCGTCAGACCATCACGGACCTGAAAAAAAACATCCTCCAAAAACTCGGAAATAGGGGGACAGCGCCCCTATTTTTTCTTGACGGGCCAATCAAATAACTTTAACATAATTTTATGCCAAGAATGTCTCGTGCCGTTGCGGTCGGTTATCCCCACCACATCACGCAGCGTGGTAATTACCGCCAGAGTGTTTTCAGCGATGCGGGCGATTACGCCCACTATCTGAAGTGGCTCGCCCAGTATGCTCGGAAGTACGGCCTCGAAATCTGGGCTTATTGTCTCATGCCAAACCATGTCCACTTTGTTGGCGTGCCCGACGCCGCCGATTCCCTTGCCAGAACATTCAACACCGTTCACATGCAATACGCCCAATATTACAATCAGAAGAATGAGGCGAAGGGGCACCTTTGGCAGGGACGGTTTTTCTCATGCGTCCTGGATGAACGTCATACCTATGCGGCAGTTCGGTATGTAGAATTGAACCCCGTGCGCGGTGGTATGGTTGCGTCCCCGGAGGAGTATCCGTGGTCGAGCGCAAAGAGTCATGTAACAGGATTTTCCGATCCCGTTCTTTCTGGGCGGTGTTTTCTGATGGAAACCGTGAAGGACTGGCGTCAATACCTCGGAGAAGAAAAGGACCCGGATGCTCAGAAAAAAGTGATCGAGGCGACAAACAGCGGTCATCCTTGCGGTGCGGAGGTTTTCGTCAGACAAATGGAATCGGTGATCGGCCGGAGATTCATTCCCCGTCCAGCCGGTCGCCCACGTGGGAGCATCCAGGAGGGAAAGAAGTCGGGGGCAGATGGGGAAAGTGCGGAAGCGGCGGGAGATTCTCTCCTCTCTGATAGTTGATTTCTTGACAAAATAAATAGGGGCGCTGTCCCCCTATTATTTATAATTATGGAAAAGATTGCTTTTATTATTTATCTTGTTGCTATTTTGATCAGTCCGCTTCTTTTCGGAGGGCTTCACACATACGCCTATACGTTTGCATTTCTTTTAATCCTGGTTGCGAGCCTGCTTCTATTAAGGGTGAATCTTACCAGGGGAGAGACGGATTGCCGCCTGCGCCTGCCCTCGAAAGTACTTGGCGGGGACGAAAATAACAAGGAAGGTGGTGGTGGTCCCTTTCAATTCCGTTGGCTGGACACGGGACTGAATCCCCTTTTTGTCGCCTTTTTACTTTATATAATTCTGCAGATGATTCCCCTGCCCGACTTTTTGCTTGCCCGCCTGTCGCCGGATGCGAAGGTGGCCGGGGATATGTCTCTGCCCGCCGCGAGCGTTCTGGACCCTGCCGAGCTCAAGGGTAACTGGTATGCGCTGGCACCCTATATATACCCGGTGCGGATGTCTCTGGTCCGCTGGATTGTTTACGGCCTCCTTTTTTTCGGCCTTGTTCAAACATTAAATTCGCGCAAGCGCATTGGCTTCGCCGTCATTCTGATTCTCGCCCTCGGATGTTTTGAATCGCTTTACGGAATTATCCAGACCTACTCACTCCACGAACATGTCTGGTGGCTAAAGAAAACAAGTCACATTGGCTCTGTCACCGGCACCTACCTGAACAGAAACCACTTTGCCGGCCTCATGGAAATGGGAATCGTTTTGGCGATTGCATACGCCGGCGCTCTTTCGGAGAAAAGCGAAACGATGCACCCGACTACCCGCCGCACAAGTGCATTCAGGACATTAATTACAACCTATCTTTCAGCGGAAAAGCTGTTCACAAAACGTTTTTTGATCATATTTGCGGGCGTCGTCATGGGGCTCGGCCTGATTCTGTCCGCTTCGAGGGGCGGGATCATATCGATCGTGGCGGCGTTGCTGGTGATGGGGCTGTTTTTCGTTTTCAGAAAAGATCATCGCAGAAAGGGCGCCATCGTCCTGATTGTTTTCGCCATGACTTCAATATACGCCCTGTATGCCGGCATCGATTACACGGTCGGCCGATTTATGCTCTTCGACCAGGATTTTGAACTCAGAGCGTCCCTGGCTAAAAGAACCATGCTGATGTTCGATGACTACAGCCTTGCAGGAGTGGGCATGGGGAACTTCATGTATGCCTTCACAAGATATCAGACGGAGGAGGCAAAACACATATTCGTGGATTATGCCCACAACGACTGGGCCCAGTTCATGGCGGATGCGGGAACGGCGGGACTGATCCTCCTTCTTGCGGCAATTGCCTACTATATATTTATCACACTGAAAGCATGGGTTGGCCGTAGAGACCCCTTTGCCGTCTGCCTGGGGATTGCACCCATCGTTGTCATGACAGCGATCGGGATCCATTCTTACGTCGATTTTAACCTCCACCGGCCTGCCAATTTCATGATGCTTGTTGCCGTGACAGCGATAGGCTACAGCGCCCTGCATCTGGAAAGGAACCATCGGCGCGAAAAGATGACGTTTCGTTTTCATTCATGGCCGCTCTACGGGAGAGGCGCCGTCGCTTTTGCCGTCGTCCTTTTCATGATATTGTGGAGCGGCGCCTGGACGGTCCGGCATTTCGTCGCCGAAGCCTGGTGTTTCACAGAGTTCAACCCGACGTTAAAACTGGACCCGTATCCTCCGGCGGACGACATCGGACGCGCCATTTCATGGGACCCCGGCAATGCCGGATACCGGTATAAACTGGCCAGGGAACTGATGAATATCCGGGATAAGGAAATGCGGGATCAGAACAGGGATATGGACCTGTGGCACGAACGTAAACAGGCCATCATCGCGACACTTGAAGAAGCCATCCGGCTGAATCCGCTCCGGGCGGAATATCACGAACGTTTGGGTTGGGAATACTCCTACCAGTACGATCAACCCGATTACAGGCAGACATGGTTGCCCGCCGCCGATATGTCAATGGAGAGGGCTTCCTACTATGCAGGAACCGGCGCAGACAATCCGCGCATCCACGCAGACATGGGGAATTACTGGACGATGCGCTCCAGGTCTATCGATGCGTCGGAGCCGAACCATGAAGCAGCGTGGATGAAAGCGGTATGGCATTATAAGAAAGTTCTGGAGCTGGAAAAGAACAAGAAGCTTGTGGAGGAAATCACAGGATACGTGAAGAGCTTTTATCCGGATGAGGAGCATCTTAAGGAGATTTTATATAATGAATAAGCGCATACTTTTCTTGTTTCTGACTCTGCTGTTTGCCTTCGTATCGACGGAAGGCTATTGCGGAACCATCCTGACAAACGTGACAGCCCGCACCGTCATAACGCCGTCCGGACAAATAGAGATTAAATACGAGATCACGAATACCGGCGACGACACGGCATATCATGTGACGGTTACCACATTTATCGCCCTCGAAGTGAGTAAATCGGACGACCTGGGGAGCAACCCGCCGGGCGGGTTGCTCCGTTATGACTGTATTCTGACCCCGGACGGCCTGACACCGGGAAAATACACCCTGGTTACCCGGATCAATTTCAATGAACAAGGCGGTGCGCTCCACAGGGTTTACCTTTTTACCCCCCTCCGTTACCGACTCGACCGGGCCGGGGAAAGCCAACCAGATATTTCAGTTGACTTGACCGAACCTCATATGAACGTAAAAAGCTTCTGGCAGTCCGATGGTAAATGCAAACTGTCTCTGAAAAACAACCTGGGTGTTTCCATCCGGCCTGTGGTCACGTTATACCTTCCGGACGGATTCATGACAAGCGAACCCGAGCGATCCTATGAACTGGCAGCAGGAGAAAAAAAAGAAGTGGTTGTCCCTCTTGAAATGGATTCATCGGTTAGGGAAACGCTGCCAGTCTACGTTGTGGCATGGTATGAACACAACGGCATTCACACATCGCTTTGGATCGAAAGGAAAATCATCGTCGAACAAAGGCCGGTTTATTTTAAGGCATTCCTGATCATTACCGGTATGGCGCTGGCGATCATCCTGATCGTTGTCTTCTACAGAAGGAGGGGTGACAGGAAATCACAACTTTAGTAAAAGAGGAGAAAATGAACATGTGTCGGTCAACTTCAGGAGTGAAAGCATTTTTAACCATCATTTGTATATCACTTATTTATTTCATTTTGCCTGCCGGATGCTCGAAAGAGAAACCTGCCGTCGAACCCTGCAATATTCAGTTGAATCTGAATGCACCGGAGCTGGACGGACAAAATGTTACGGTTAATGGCGGCGTCATCGCGCCCGTCAAACAGATACAATGGAACTGGGGCGACGGAACCATTGATAAACACCGCTATTTCCCCGCACGACACACTTACGCCGGTCCGGGGCGATATGAAATAAAGACGACCGCCTTTTCGATCAAAGGCTGTAGCGAGGAAAAAACGCTTGTTGTCAATGTAAAATAGACGTTCCGATGCATGCGGCTGTTCGGCGCCCTGTGCGTGTTTCTGTTCCTGCTGGCACGGGAAAAAGTCTGGAAGGAATACAACGATTCCCGCGACCGGCGCCGGATGTGGTTTTTGTTTTTCTGTGCGGGATTTATTGCCTATGTTTCATTTTTGATCAAAGAGCTGGGATTGTTGCCCCCGCTGTTTATGTTTGCATGCTTCGAGACCTTTCCATTTCTCAGTATAGGGTC
>JAPLJQ010000390.1 GCA_026388495.1 Deltaproteobacteria bacterium
CAGATGAAAAAGCGGAAAAGCATGTTCCCGTATGGGAAGCAGAGAAGGGCGATTTTGTTATTGTGACAGTCGGGACCGTAGCGCATCCCATGGACAAGGATCATTACATCGAACTGATTCAGTTGATGCTGGGAGATAATGTCGTGATGGGGAAAAGATTAAAACCGGGAGACAAACCCGAAGTCAGGTTTTATGTTTCAGAAAAAAAGAATTTAAAGGCAAGAGCGCTTTGCAATCTGCATGGAATTTGGAAAAGCAAATAGCCCTACCAATCATAGACGGGAGACGTTTTAATGGCGGATGTTTTGTTTTATAAAGTGAAAGGGGCACCCGAGAGATATTTGCCGGTTCTCGATTCCCTTTTGTCAAAGTTGAAAAGCCCCTTTAATAAGGGTGATTCCGTCGGCCTTAAATTACACTGGGGCGAACGGGGCAATCGAAGTTATTTGCCCCCGATATATGCTAAACATATTGTTCAATGGCTCACTGAACAGGAAACAAGACCCTTCGTTTGCGATACGACGACCCTTTATTCAGGAGGACGTCGCACGGGAAGCGATTCCATAAAGACGGCAGCAGAGCATGGATATACGGAAAATTATCTCGGTTGTCCCGTCGTGATCGCTGATGGTCTTGACGGCAGGGATGTCATGGATATCCATACAGGGTATAATCATTTCAAAACCGTTCAGGTGGCTTCCGTTATTGAAAAGGCCGATGGATTCTTTATTTTCTCGCATTTCAAGGGACACATGGTTTCCTTTTTCGGGGGGGCGATCAAGAATCTTTCTATGGGATTTGGCTCCCGCGCCCAGAAACAGAGGATGCATTCGGATGCAAAACCCTTCCTGAATAAAAAGAAATGCACCCGATGCGGTATGTGCATTGATATCTGCCCCACAGGGGCTGCTAAATTTGCCTCCGATGAATATCCGGCTTATGATCACGATACGTGCATCGGTTGTGCTCAGTGCATTGCCCATTGTCCTGAATTGGCACTGAAAATATTGTGGGAAACTGATGACCGTGTTTTTCAGGAAAAACTGGTTGAAACCGCCGCGGCAGTGTGGAAGAGGATTAAGGGGAAAAGCCTTTTTATTAATGCCCTCCTTAATGTTACTGTTGAGTGTGATTGTCTTCCCGGAGATAATCCCGTTATCGCTCCGGATATGGGATTTGTAGGAGGGTATCATCCCGTTGAAGTTGACCGCGAATCTCTGAAACTGGTCGGATCGGAACCCTTTGAAAAGGTACATCCCGGTATCCCGTGGCAACGGCAATTCGAATACAGTCGTGAAATTGGATTCGGATAACCGCTGTGATCGATTACGATAAAGAACTCAATTTGGAGCAACTCCGAGTGGTGATGGAAGATGGCGGACCTCTCCTTGTCATCGCCGGCGCCGGAAGCGGTAAAACAAGAACCTTAACCTACCGTGTGGCCCGATTAATTGAATCCGGGGTCAAACCCGAACGAATTCTGCTGGCTACATTCACCAATAAAGCAGCAAAGTCGATGCTTTATAGAGTGAAGTCTCTCATTGATGTGGATCTGACCCATATATGGGGAGGCACATTTCACCATATCGCCCATCTTATTCTCCGGAAAAACGCCCATCTCTTGTCTTATGATCGGAGCTTCACCATCATCGATACGGAAGACGCATCGCAATTAATCAATACATGCATAACCGAGAAGGGAATCGACGCCAAAGGAAATAAATTTCCCAAAGGAGATGTTCTGCGGGACATCATCAGTCTTTCTCTGAATACGGATGTGCCCC
>JAPLJQ010000144.1 GCA_026388495.1 Deltaproteobacteria bacterium
AAATATCAGGACCATAGATCAATTGAGAAAGGAGAAAAAGTAATGAAGAAAAGGTTGGTGTTGGTAGGGATCATAGGCTTGATGGTATGTTTCATGTTTATTTTTACGACAGGGTGCGCAAAAAAGACAGTCGTAAAAGAAGAGGCGGTTGCAACGAAGGAACAAGCCCCGGCCTCAAAAACGGGAGAAGCCGCCGCGGGAGTGTCTGACAAAGGAAAATCACTGACAGACATGGCTTCGAAGGAGCAGGCAGCAGGTGGAGCGGCCGCAGAAGGGATGGCAACGGAGAAAGCCGCTCTTGCTGATATATATTTTGATTTTGATAAGTACAATCTGAAACCGGAATCGAGGGAGATTCTGAAAAACCATGCAGCATGGCTTGCCAAAAACAAGAATTATAAACTGGTCATTGAAGGACACTGTGACGAAAGAGGGACAACGGAATATAACCTGGCCCTTGGAGAAAGAAGGGCCGCTGAGGCGATGAAATATCTGGTTGATTTAGGTGTTGTTGCAAAGAGAATGAAGACCATGAGCTATGGCAAGGAAATGCCTCTGGATCCTGGACATAATGAAGACGCCTGGGCGAAAAACAGGAGAGACCACTTTGTTGTAACACCCCAAAAGTAGAATGGTAACAGGGGAGGTGCAGGGATTGAATAATAAGATATCCGTTCTTTTGATTTTGTGTCTTATATCCATTACGGGTTGCGCAACGACGAAGGACCTCGATCGTGTTCAGGGTGACCTCGATCGGAAAATCCAGGCGCTGAAAGAGGAAAATACAACTATCCGGAAGGATGTCGAAAAAATCAATGAAGCCATAGCAGCCCTGCGTAAAAGTCAGGCTGAGACGGGCGCGGATGTTACGGAAATAAGGGATGAGATTCGGGGATTGAAAGGGACGGCCGAAGGATTGCGGAAGGATGTGGCCGTCGTGAAGGATTATAAGGATCTCAAAGAAAAGGTGGAGCAGTCTTCCTTCAAGATCAATTTCTTAGAGAATTTTTTAGGGATTGGCAAAAAGGATAATCACGCGGAGGAAAAAGTGGAGCAATCTTCCTTCAAGATCAATTTTTTAGAGAATTTTTTGGGGATTGGTAAAAAGGAAAATCACGCGGAAGGGCCGGATCGGGGGAACCGGGGGGGCGCCAAAAACGCCTTGAAGGGGAAGATGGGTAAGGAAGCGCTTTATGCGGCTGCCTATGAAACGTTCAAAGAAGGAAAATACGAGAAGTCGAGATCGGAATTCCAGAACTTTCTTAAGCAGCACCCTGCCTCGGAGTATTCGGATAACGCCCAGTTCTGGATTGGAGAAAGCTATTATTTTGAAAACAAATATGAGAAGGCGATTCTTGAATATGAAAAAGTTGTAAAGAACTATCCGCTGGGGAATAAAGTTCCCTATGCCTTACTCAAACAGGGGCTTTCATTTCTAAAACTGGGGGATAAGTCGAGTGCAAGGCTGCTTTTCCAACAGGTAATAAAGGATTATCCCAATACAAACCAGGCAAGAATAGCCAGAGCAAAATTAATAGAAATAAAATGAGGGTTTTTTAATCCAGATAAATAGGGGCTACACCCTGTGGCACCTGGAGGTCGAACGCGAACGCATCAACATCCGATGCAAATTGAACACTGGAGTAGCGGATAATCACCTTTGACGGGTGATTGTCCGCCATTTCCGATATAAGCGTTACCTTCAGAGGTATGGCAGGTGAGCCTGACGTGTCGAACTCTTCAAATCTGGCAGTATATGAGGTACTGCCGCTATCCTTAAAGACCCTGACTTCAACAAGATGGTGAGTCGAAGGATCCACCCATATGGATTGGAGTTTCCTGCCTTCAGCGACCATATCAACGCGATACAGATGTCCCTCCATAAAACCCTTCAAAAAGACATTTTTTTCACGGACACGGGGATATGTGCCAAGCATGATGGACAGCAGATCCTCCGTGCTGAGCCCCGTAGCAAGAAAATTCGCAATATGGATCAGATTCTCCGTCGTCGCTTTTCCGATGTAAAACGCTTCCTTCTGAGGGAGAAACATTTTTAGCAAGTCCTCCTGAATGGAAAGGAATAAATAAACCGGTCCAATAACTGGAATAGCCTCCACCCGCAGGGAGGAAGGTCTTTTTATCAGTAGCGCGGCTTTTGTCGAATATCGTCCGGCTTCGTGAATTACTTCGATGTTCGCCACAGCCATGAGGACGCCCTGGTCCGGACGTATCATTTCCTCCAGGACAGTCTCCGGTTTCAAGGTATTAATCGCACGTCCATAGTCATTAAGGGAGGTTTTTGCGGGGGAACATGCGGAGAAAATTACCATTAACAACAGCCCAAGAAGAGGGCGGCTGTATTTTTTGAAGCACGTTATCGATGAAAGACCGACCATCAAGGGATCCCTTTTTTCAGCAGGTCGTCAAGTTTTTTCTGCAGAGGGCGGTTGTCGGGAGTTCGTTTCAGCGCTTGCCTGTATATTTCAATCGCTTCCCGGATCATGCCCGCCTTCACATAGGCGTCGCCAAGGTGTTCTGCAATGGTTGCATCTTCCGGCAACGCATCCAGAGCTTTTTTCAGGTATGTTATGGCCAGCTCTGTCCTGTTCTGTTTGAAGTATACCCACCCGAGACTGTCGGTCATATAGCCGTTTCCCGGTTTCATTTCGAGGGCTTTCTTAATTAATTTTTCGGCCTTCTCAAGGTGAATTCCCCTGTCGGCATATGTGTAGCCAATAAAGTTGAGTGCTTCCGCATTTTCAGGATCAAATCCCAAAACCGTCTCCATCGCTCGAATGCTTTCGGAAAATCGATTCGTCTTTTCGTAAAGCACGCCGAGACTATAATGAAGATCGATGTTTTTTGGTACGACGAGAAGTCCCTGTTTCAGAGTTTCCTCGGCGGCTTCATATTTTTTATTTTCCTCGTAAAGGGATGAGAGAAAAATGTAAAAGCCGGGCGTTTCTTTCCTGTTTGTAATGGCCTTTTTGATGGTCACAATTGCTTCATCCACTTTCCCTGCTCTCTTCAGGATCATACCCTGGTGCATCCGGGCATTGCCGTAAAATTCCGAGTCCGGAGGGATCTTGTCAAATTCTTCAAAAGCCTGATGATAGGATTTCCTTTCTTCATATATGGA
>JAPLJQ010000488.1 GCA_026388495.1 Deltaproteobacteria bacterium
AATCGAACGACATGCTTTCAGTTTTGATCCTGGGGACAGTCCCCTTCTGAAACAGGGGGACAAGCACTCGATTTAGTTAAAAGACCTCTCCGGCAAAGAGAGCCTTTATGAAGTCGGCAAAAGGCAATACGTTGATGTTGTCGAACCGATAACTTCGCGAACCGCAATAGACGCCGAACATGCGTTCCACAGTCACTCCGCTGTGATCGGCAAGGGATCGCATAGGCTTTTCCCAGGCCCGGTCCCATCGCTCGGCCCTTTTTACTTCGACAGTGATCACCCGGGGGAGGCTGTCGGGTCGCCGGTGCGCGGTTTCAATAACAAAATCGATCTCCACCCCGGCAGGGGTCCGGTAGTAGTGCAGCGGACGCTGTTTACGGCTGACTTCGTTGTAAACGCGCAATTCATGATAGATCATTGTTTCGAGCGCTGCGCCCTGCCACAGCCGATCTGTTGGATCGCGCAACAAACCGGCAGAAGCCCGGGCCACCCCCGGGTCGAACCAGTAGAATTTTGGCTGTGTCGCCTCCCGGACCTTGAGACCCGGCCGCCATGCGGGAAGAAAGTGTCCCACGAGGGTGTCGGTTAAAACACCGAAGTAGTTATCCACCGTACTCCGTGCGACGCCAGCATCGCGGGCGATATTCTGGGCATTGATCACCTGCGAGTTGATCTGGCCCGCCACGGAGAGAAAACGGACAAACGGCGAAACGTTGCGGATTAAACCTTCCGCCTGCAACTCTTCTTTGAGATAGGTATTCACATAGGCTGCAAGGATGTCGGCGGCGTATTTGGGCTCGTTCCAGACAAAGGGAAGCATGCCCCAATTCAGTGCGAATTCGAGATCGAACGAATCGCCCAGCTCTGCGGCAGAGAAACTTTCCATGGATAATGTCAGCGCCCGGCCGGCAAGCAGGTTGTCGCCTCCCCGGCGAAGTTTGCGGGCTGAAGATCCGCAAAGAGCAAAGTTCCACTTCTGCAATCCCATGAGACGATGAACCTCGTCCAGAAGGGGTGGGACTTTTTGGATTTCATCGAGCACGACCCAGGTATCTGCCGCTCGTCCGCCGATCAATGCTTCAAGTCGATGAGGGTCGCGCGAAAGTTCAAGAAAAAGAGAGGCATCTTGCAAGTCGAGTCTGAAGCCATCGGGAAGAACTTGTTGAAGCCAGGTACTCTTCCCCGTTCCCCGTGGGCCAAACAGGAAAAAGGATCGCTCCGGCTGCTGGAGCAGCCTGGTCATGATTTTGTTCTTGGTCACTTGTATTCTGCCGATCGTGATGTAAGATTGCAATGCATATTTACATCATGCCAGTCAAATAGTCAAAAGAAAAAACCGGGACAGCGTCCCCAATTCCCATTCTAATCTGCGAGACCTTTGAAAAATTCCCTTTTCTGTCATTCCGAACGAACGGGAGGAAACGTAAAACGTTAATTCAATTAATCATTAAGATTTCTCGCTTTGCTCGAAATGACAGGAACTTCTCGAAATGACAAAATAGAGAATTATGACACAGTCTCGGAAACCGGTATCCAGTATTATCAAGTTTTTCC
>JAPLJQ010000184.1 GCA_026388495.1 Deltaproteobacteria bacterium
CCCGTTAATCCGAGAAAGTATTTGAATTAATATTGGCTTTTAAGAGATCGTCGATTCTCCAAAAAAAACATTATCCATTATTAGAGACATATTAAGTCATTCATAAATATTTTATCCCGGTTATTTTACCGGGTTTTTTTTAGAAGGGAAGGTGGATCATGTTTGGTTCCATACTTGGAAAGGTCATAGGCACCAGGAACGACAGGGAATTGAAGCGTTATGCTTTAGTTCTGGATGACATTAATGCACTTGAGCCGCAGATGATAGCCCTCAGCGATCAAGAGCTAAAAGCAAAGACGCCCTATTTTAAAGAAAAACTTGATAACGGTGCGGAGCTCGATGATATTCTCGCAGAGGCTTTTGCCGTTGTCAGGGAAGTGTCCAGAAGGACTCTTTTGATGAGGCCTTTTGATGTGCAGATCATCGGGGGGCTTGTCCTTCATGAAGGAAGAATTGCCGAGATGAAAACCGGTGAAGGCAAGACCCTGGCGGCGACCATGCCGGTGTATGTGAATGCCCTGACCGGCGATGGAACCCACGTGGTGACGGTCAATGATTATCTGGCAAAGAGAGACGCGCAATGGATGGGTCCGATATACACATTTTTAGGCCTTTCCGTAGGCGTGATCGTCCATGGAATGGATGATGAGGAGCGAAGAGAAGCATACCATTCGGATATCACGTATGACACCAATAACGAGTTCGGTTTTGATTATCTCCGGGATAATATGAAGTTCAGCCTAGAACATTATGTACAGCGGGAATTCAATTATGCCATTGTGGACGAAGTTGACAGCATTCTCGTTGATGAGGCAAGGACGCCTCTGATCATATCCGGTCCGTCGGAGGAATCCACAGATAAATACTATCGCATTAACCAGATCATGCCGAAAATAAGGAAGGACAAGGATTACACCATTGAAGAAAAAACCCGGACCGTGGTTCTGACGGAAGAAGGCGTGACAAGGGTTGAAGGCTATCTTAAAGTCCAGAACCTGTTCGAGCCAAAAAACATTGAGATTCTCCATCATGTGAACCAGGCCCTTAAAGCCCACACGCTTTTCAAGCGGGATGTCGACTACCTGGTGAAAGCCGGCCAGGTCATCATCGTTGCCGAGTTTACGGGAAGGGTCATGCCGGGAAGGCGGTACAGTGACGGTTTGCATCAGGCCCTGGAAGCCAAGGAAAAGGTGAAGATTGAACAGGAAAACCAGACACTGGCCTCCATCACGTTTCAAAATTACTTTAGAATGTATAAAAAACTTGCGGGAATGACGGGCACTGCCGATACGGAAGCGGCCGAATTCAACAAGATTTATAAACTGGATGTCGTTGTCATGCCCACCAATATGCCAATGATCAGAACGGATCATACCGACGTCATCTATAAAACGGAAGTTGAAAAAATCAATGCCGCCATCGAGGAGATCAGGGCGTTGAACAGGGAAAAGAGGCCTGTTCTCGTCGGTACCATATCCATCGAAAAGTCCGAGCTGCTTAGCAAATATCTGTCCAGGACGGGAATTAAACACCATGTCCTGAATGCAAAAAATCATGAAAAAGAAGCGGAGATTGTCGCGCAGGCGGGTCAACCCGGGATGGTAACCATTTCAACCAATATGGCAGGACGCGGGACGGATATAAAGCTTGGAGAAGGAGTGGCTGAGCTGGGCGGCCTCCATATCCTTGGGACGGAGCGGCATGAAAGCCGCCGTATAGACAATCAGCTCAGAGGACGTTCGGGGCGTCAGGGCGACATGGGCTCATCGAGATTCTATCTTTCCCTTGAAGACGATCTTCTCCGGATATTCGGAGCAGAGAGAATATCGTCTATTATGGACAGTGTAGGAATGGAAGAGAACCAGCCCATCGAGCATAGGCTCATCTCGAAAGCCATCGAAAACGCACAAAAGCGCGTTGAAGGACATAATTTCGATATCAGAAAACATCTCCTTGAGTATGACGATGTGATGAACAGGCAAAGGCGGGTGATTTACGAACAGCGGAAAAAAGTCCTTAAGGGAGAGGAGTTATGGTCGGATATTGAAGAGATGATTGAAGAAATTGCCGGGGATATGATTGAAGGCTGTATCGACGAAAAAGCCCATCATGAGGATTGGAATCTCAAGGGATTGGATGACATGGTTTTCAAGCAATTTTCTCTGAGATTAAACTTCTCTGAATCGGGAAGGGATGCAGGCAGGGATGATATCGAGGAAATGATCGTTTCCCGCGTGAAGACCCATCTGAAAAACAAAGAACAGGAATTCGGAGCGCCCCTTATGGATTACCTCATGAAGATGATCATGCTTCAGTCAATTGATACGCATTGGAAGGATCATTTGCTGGGCATGGATCATCTGAAGGAGGGTATCGGTCTTCGGGGGTATGGTCAGAAGGATCCCATCAGAGAATATCAAAAAGAAGGTTATGACATGATGATGGAAATGATCCATCGTATTAAGGAAGATACCCTTGAAAAACTCTGCCTGGTAAGAGTACAACGCGAACAGGACATCGAAGAGATGATAGAACAAACCCCTCAGGACTATGTTCTGAGCAGGGGAGGGGACAGTTCGTCGCAAACACCGGTCAAGAAGGAAGTAAAAAAAATAGGCCGCAATGATCCCTGTTTGTGTGGGAGCGGGAAGAAATACAAGAAGTGCTGTGGACAATAGCTGAGGATTGAGCGGCAGGAAATACAAGAAATGCTGTGGACAATAGCTGAGGATTATTTATGATGATACATGGCGCAGATTCATACGTTGTACCCGGCTTTGAGGCAAACGGAATTCATGCCGGGATCAAGGACAAGAATCAAAAAGATCTTGCCCTGATATTCAGTACCGTTCCGGCAAACGTTGCTGGGGTATTTACAAAAAATTGTTTTAAAGCGGCTTCCGTCGTAATCGACCAGGAAAGGGTCAGGACGGGATCAGCCAGGGCCATACTCGTCAATAGCGGCAATGCCAATGCAGCGACAGGTCCTGAAGGATATGAAGACGCAATATTGATGGCCCGGCTTGCTGCGGAGCGTCTTCAAATCAAGGAAGAACTCGTTTTGGTTTCATCTACGGGAATTATCGGTCATCGGCTTCCCATGAAAATAATTGAAAGCAAGATGGACAACCTTGTGAAAGGATTGCGTAAGGAAGGTATCGGCGACGCTCAGGAAGCAATAATGACAACGGATAAATTCCCCAAGATGGCATGCCGGAAAGGAATGATCGGCTCCAGAGAAATTACCGTATGTGGAATTGCCAAAGGAGCAGGCATGATAGAACCCAATATGGCGACGATGCTCGCCTACATTATGACCGACGCCAGTATAGAGCTGGCAGCACTCAGGGGCGTTTTCAGGCAGGCGGTCAATCGCAGTTTCAATGCCATAACCGTAGACGGATGCATGAGCACCAATGATACAGCGATCATCATGGCAAATGGAACGGCAGGAAATTCACAGATCAAGGGGACGTCAAAAGACCTGTCTTGCTTCAGAGAGATGCTTTTCAGTGTGACATCGGATATTGCAGAGGCCATGGTAAGAGACGGAGAGGGAGCGACAAAGGTCATTGAGATCATAGTAGAAGAAGCCGGCACGAAAGGTGATGCAAAAAAAATTGCCTGTGCCATTGCAAATTCCAACCTGGTTAAAACGGCCATGTTCGGCTCTGATCCCAACTGGGGGAGGATTTTGTCGGCGGCAGGCGCGGCAGGCGTATCTCTTCCCGTTGATGCAGTTCGCCTTTACCTTGGTGATGTCCCTGTTTTCGCGGCCGGTCAGGGGATTTACGGCAGTGAAGGGGAACTCGCAGACATCATGGCGGGCGCATGCGTCAGGATAAGGATAAGCCTTGGCATGGGTAATAAGACGCATCGCATCCTCGCTTCCGATCTGTCGGACGAATATATCAGGATCAATGCACACTACCATACGTAATAAAATCCTTTTTCGCTTGATAATTTAGAATCTTTGTGTTATTTGCCAGCGGATTTCACACATCCTCGGATTGGCGGCGTGTTGCCCGGAATGATCCTGGTTCTCCGTTCAAGGCGAAGAGGATGGAGGAAAAAAACACATTTAAGGAGAGAAGTAATGGCAAGTATATCCATGAAATTGTTACTTGAAGCAGGAGTCCACTTCGGTCATCAGACAAACAAGTGGAATCCCAAAATGAAAACCTATATCTTCGGCGCAAGAAACGGCATTTACATTATCGACCTTCAGCAGACGGTGGGAATGTTCCAGACGGCGTATAATTTTGTCGTTGAAATGGTTGCCGGCGGCAGAGAGATTCTCTTTGTGGGAACGAAGAAGCAATCCCAGGAATCCATCAAAGAAGAAGCGGAACGCTGCGGCATGCCTTTTGTCAATCAGCGCTGGCTTGGCGGAATGCTGACGAACTTCAGTACGATTAACAAGAGCATCCAACGATTGAACACCCTTGACAAAATGTTTACAGATGAAAGCGTCAGGGCATTTCCAAAAAAAGAAGTGATGAAGCTCCAGAAAGAAATGGACAAACTGGAAAAAGTATTGGGAGGCATCAGGGCGATTAGAGGGCTTCCGGGAGGTTTGTTCATTGTCGATCCGAAGAGAGAAAGCATTGCCGTTCACGAGGCAAGAAAGTTGAAGATACCGATCGTAGCCATTGTAGACACAAATTGTGACCCCGATGATATTGATTATGTCATTCCTGGTAATGATGATGCCATAAGGGCCATTAAATTGTTCTCTTCAAAGATTGCGGATGCCGTCACCGAGGGGAAGAAACGGTTTGAAGAGAAAATTCAGGCAGATACAGACAAAGAGACACAGTCTGAGATGCTTGAACAAAGAGAAGACGGAGAATCGGATATACCCGAGAGCATTGAGACAAAAGACGGGGTAGCCGGATTTGATGAAATGCCCGATAACACGATACGGCGTCAAGAATAGATGGGGGAGGTAGGTACGTTGAACATAACATCGGCTATGGTAAAAGAACTGAGGGTAAAAACGGGAGCGGGGATGATGGACTGCAAGGAAGCCCTGACGGCTTCCGGTGGGGATTTTGAAAAAGCTATAGATTATTTAAGAAAAAAGGGTATGTCGGCAGCCACAAAGAGATCATCAAAAGCAGCAAAAGACGGCGCCGTTGCCTCGTATATTCACATGGGTGGGAAGATCGGTGTGCTGGTTGAAGTAAATTGCGAAACGGACTTTGTTGCAAAAACGGATGATTTCCAACGTTTTGCAAAAGACCTCACCATGCATATCGCTGCCGCGAATCCGCTTTTTGTGAGGCCTGATGAGATTCCGGAAGAGGTTGTTGAAAGAGAAAAGGAGATTTTCCGGAGTCAGGCACTTGCGGAGAAAAGATCATTGAGGGAAAATTAAAGAAATATTACGAAGACGTCTGTCTCGTTAATCAGAAATTTATCAGGGATACGGATATCTCTATTGAAACACTGGTTAACAATATGATTGCCAAGACGGGTGAGAATGTCGTCATTCGGAGATTCGTCAGATATCAGTTAGGGGAATAAGGAAGGGTCATAACATAATCCACATGGATCAGGCCGTATATAAAAGGGTACTTTTAAAATTGAGCGGTGAAGCCTTACTGGGCAATTCCTCATTTGGGATTGATCCCGATACGGTCATTGAGATTTCAAGAGAAATAAAAGAAATTTCAGATCTTGGGGTGCAGTTGGGAGTTGTTGTAGGAGGGGGGAATATCTTCCGTGGATTTGAAGCCAGTGCCAGAGGAATGGATAGAACCTCGGCTGATTATATGGGCATGCTCGCAACGGTTATAAACAGTCTTGCCCTTCAAAGTGGCCTTGAGGGGTTTGACATCATTACGAGGGTTCAATCTGCCATAGAAATGAAAGCAGTTGCCGAGCCTTTTATTCAAAGAAGGGCTGTCCGTCACCTGGAAAAAGGAAGAGTCGTTATATTTGCAGGCGGAACAGGCAATCCCTATTTTACGACAGACACCGCTGCTTCTTTGAGGGCCATAGAAATCAAGGCGGATGTCATTATAAAAGCGACGAAGGTTGACGGCGTCTATGACAAGGATCCCTTGATACATACCGATGCAAAGATGTATGATTATATCAGTTATACCGATGTACTGGCAAAAAACCTTAAAGTAATGGATGCAACGGCGATTTCATTGTGCAGAGACAATCATCTGCCGATTATCGTATTTAATCTGAACAGAAGGGGAAACATCCGACGCGTGATTTGCGGACAACCAGTGGGCACTGTTGTGAAGGGTTAAAGCAATGAAAGATGTGATATTCGAAGAACTCAGGGAAAATATGGAAAAGGGGCTTCGCACTCTGGAGAAGTCTTTTAGCAAGGTCAGGACTGGACGGGCGTCACTGGCCCTTCTCGATGGTATCAAGATGGAATATTATGGTGTTCCGACACCACTGAATCAGGTCGCTTCCCTTTCCATACCGGAAAGTCGTATCATCCTTATTTCGCCGTGGGACACCAGTATCATTGGCAGCATTGAAAAAGCCATTCAGAAATCTGAGTTGGGATTGATGCCCGTCAATGATGGAAAATTGATTCGAATCAATATTCCGCCCCTGACAGAACAGAGAAGAAAAGAACTGGTAAAGGTGGTACGGAAGATGGCTGAAGAAGGTAAAATTCATCTCAGAAATTTTCGAAGAGACGCCAATGATCAGTTCAAATCACTGAAAAAAGACAATGAAATATCGGAAGATGAGTTTTTCAATTACCAGGATGACGTTCAGAAAGTCACGGATAAATATATTGAAAAAGCAGACACGATTCTCAGCGCCAAGGAAAAAGAGATCATGGAGATATAGTCATGGGGCGTATTTTCCATGACATGAACAGGGGAGCCTTTTGGCTCCCCATTTATTTTGATAAAAAGGATGATTTTTCTCACGGATTCACAGATTATTTTCAGGCGCCGTTGAAAGTCGGTTCACAATGTGTTACGGTTGAAGAAAATTGCAGAAATACTTCGGTAGATTCCTCCTGAAAAGACGAAAAGGATAAGTTGAAAGACCTGAATTTAAAAAACTTGCCTGGGCATATCGCAATCATTATGGACGGCAATGGCAGATGGGCAGAAAAGCATATGCTTGGAAGAATAACCGGGCATAAGAAGGGTGCCCGGTCTGTCCGGGTTACAGTAAAGGCCTGTCGGGAAATCGGGATACGATATCTCACGCTGTATGCCTTTTCAGTGGAAAACTGGTTCCGGCCTTCAGAGGAAGTCGGCGCTTTGATGGAATTATTGGAAACATATCTTAGATTAGAACTTCCCGGATTGATCAAGAACGACATACGGTTGACGTCAATCGGTGATATAGAGGCATTAAGCGGACCCATCCGGGAAATACTCGGAGATGCCATGGAAAAGACGGCAGGCAACAAAGGAATGGTTCTCAATCTTGCCTTGAGCTACGGAGGAAGAGATGAAATCGTTCACGCAGTAAAAAAGATTCTGAAAGACTGCCAGGATGGAATCCTCCGCCCCCATGATGTTTCTAAAGACGTTTTCTCACGTTATCTATATACATGCGGTCTGCCCGATCCGGACCTCCTGATAAGAACAAGCGGCGAATATCGATTGAGTAATTTCCTGTTGTGGCAGTCCGCATACACGGAATTTTATTTTACAGATGTCTTATGGCCTGATTTCCGGAGGAAGCATCTTGTTGACGCCATTGTCGACTTTCAAAAGAGAGAAAGGAGATTCGGTTTGACAAGCGGGCAGCTTCAGAGGGATTGAGTAGGAAGGGATGAACCCTCATATCAAAAGGTGGATCACAGGAATAATCGCGGCTCCGCTGCTCTTTCTAATTATATGGTATGGTTCCGAGGAAGTGTTTGCGGCGTTTATCGTTCTTGTCACCCTCACAGCTTATCACGAATACAACAGAATGGTATTTGATGAGTCGTTTTCATGGGAAAAACGGGAAGGAATGGTCATTGCCTTTGTCATCCCGCTGGTTTTTTTTACAGGTGATGTCCGCCTCATTAATGCCGTCGCCGTTTTTTCTTTATTAAGCCTCTTTATTCTTTTTCTTCTGCGCATTAAAGAAAGCTCTTTTGACATCAATTCCCTTGGCAGGGTCGTCCTGGGTGTTTTGTATATCCCATTTGCAATATCTCACTTTATTCTGATAAGGCGTTCTGAAGACGGCATTCTGTGGATTTTCTTTATCATCGTTCTCGCTTTCTCCGGGGATATTGCAGCCTTTTATGTGGGAAGAACGATGGGAAAGAAAAAATTGTTTTCCCTGGTCAGTCCGGGAAAAACGGTTGAGGGGACGATTGGATTGATCGCAGGAAGCATTACGGGATGTATTCTTTTCCAGGTGTTTTTTTTTACTGCCCTTTCCCTTGCACATGCCGCTATTCTCGGATTTTTAGGAAGTATTATAGGACAGCTGGGTGATTTATGCGAGTCCGCCATTAAGAGATCATCCGGTGTAAAGGACTCTGGTTCCATCCTACTGGGGCATGGAGGGTTGCTGGACAGATTGGATTGTCTCATCTTTATCGCACCCTTTGTATATTATTATCAGCTATTTTTGATTTCATGAAAAATATATCAATTCTTGGTTCAACGGGTTCCATCGGCGTAAACGCACTTGACGTTATAAAAAGCAATCAGTCGCGCTTCAGGGTCGTTGCACTGTCTGCCTGTCGCAATATCTCTCTTTTGAACACACAGATTAAGCAATTCAGACCGAAGGTTGTATCTGTTGTCGATAAGGAGCATGCCCGCAAACTTGAAAAAATGATTGACCCTGCAGCAGGGACACAGATACTTTTCGGTTCCGATGGTTACCGGGAAGTGGCTGCAATAAAAGAAGCAAACATGGTGATATCAGCCATGGTGGGCTCAGCCGGTCTCATTCCTACGATGGCGGCCCTGGAAGCGGGCAAGGATATTGCACTGGCCAATAAAGAAACCATGGTCATGGCAGGAGACATTATTGTTAAGAATGCAAAGAAAATGGGAGTTACTATTCTGCCTGTTGACAGCGAACATAGTGCCATCTTTCAATGTCTTTCAGGCAACCGACACGCAGACATCAATCGTATTATTCTGACTGCGTCGGGAGGTCCCTTTTTAAACATAGCACAGGATGAACTTGCCAATGTTAAACCAGAACATGCCCTAAGGCACCCGAACTGGCAGATGGGTCCTAAAATTACCATTGATTCAGCATCCATGATGAACAAGGGACTTGAAGTGATTGAAGCAAAACATTTTTTCTCTGTCGATATCGACCGTATTGAAGTACAAATCCACCCCCAGAGCATTATTCACTCCATGGTGGAATATGTTGACGGTTCTGTGATTGCACAACTTGGTGTGCCGGATATGAGAATACCCATCGCCTATGCCCTTTCGTATCCTGAAAGGCTGCGGCGTACGGGGCCCTTTCTGGATCTTTTAAAAGTAGGCCGATTTGATTTTTTTTGCCCTGATTTGAAAAAGTTTCCAAGCCTGAAGCTTGCCTACGATGCGGGCAGAGCGGGTGGAACAATGCCCGCTGTTTTGAATGCGGCAAACGAAGTTGCTGTAACATTATTTTTAAAAGAAGCCGTTCGCTTTACGGATATGCCAAAGCTGATAGGGGAGGTCCTTTCCTGTCATCAGATGAAAGGAACACCCGACATTCATGATATTCTTGAAGCCGATCGATGGGCCAGAGAGAGGGCGAATAAAATTGCTGAAAGGATGAGCGTGACCTCGTGATCGGTATCAGTATTATTTCTGTCATTATTTTGCTGGGGGTCCTCATTTTTGTCCATGAGGTCGGTCATTTTCTTGTTGCCAAATGGGCCGGGGTCGGCGTACTCAAGTTTTCTCTTGGATTCGGCCCAAAGCTGATCGGTAAAAAGGTAGGAGAGACAGAATATCTCCTGTCGCTGATCCCTCTTGGAGGCTATGTTAAACTCCTCGGTGAATCTGAAGGCGATGACCTTTCCGAGGAAGACTCCAAGCGTTCTTTTTTGAAACAATCCGTATTAAAAAGAATGGCCATTGTTGTGGCAGGTCCTGTATTTAATTTTCTGCTCGCCATTTTGATTTTCACCATCGTTTATATCTTCGGGATTCCCACGTTAACCACCCAGATCGGCGGCGTACAGGATGGATCACCGGCCTATGAGGCGGGCATTAAAGGCGGGGATATTATTATCGCCATTGAAGGTAAAGAGCTTTCAAGATGGGATAAACTTGCTGAAGTGGTCACGAAGAGCAAGGGCGGAGAATTAAGGTTTACAATAAAGCGTGGAAGTGGTCAGCATGATGTGTTGCTGACGCCCAGATTACTGAAAACGAAAAATCTTTTTGGTGAAGAGATTGATTCGTATAAGATCGGTGTCAGTCCCTCGTCCCAGGTTGTCATAGAAAAAGTGAATCCAGTCCTTGCCTTATGGATGAGTCTCAAACAGACCTGGATTATCAGTAAATTAACGGTATTGAGTATTGTCAAGATTATAGAAGGAGTCATTTCTCCCAGGACACTGGGGGGACCGATTCTGATCGCACAGATGGCGGGAGCTCAGGTTAAGGAAGGTCTTGTGCCTTTTGTTTTATTTATGGCATTGCTGAGCATCAACCTGGCGGTGCTCAATCTACTGCCGATTCCCGTCCTCGATGGAGGGCACCTCTTTTTTTATTTCATTGAGATGGTTACGGGAAAGGAAATTAATATCAGGTGGAGAGAGATGGCTCAACAGGTTGGTTTTGTCCTTCTTGTGCTTCTTATGATCTTTGTCTTTATCATCGACATTGAAAGGTTGAATCCGAAAATGTTTGATGATTTCAACAAAATGTTTTCAAGATAGATATGTGGACTTTAGCCATTGATACGTCGACGATGACGGCAAGTGTGGCGTCGCTGAAAAATTCCGAGATCGTCGGCGAGATCTTTGTAAATCTGAAGATAAATCATTCTCCCATGTTACTTCCGGTTATAGAAATGTTATGCACCGCATCCGGCATGAAACTTAAGGAGGTGGATCTTTTTGTGTGTACGATCGGACCGGGTTCTTTTACAGGGGTCCGCATCGGTGTGTCTACGGTAAAGGGATTTGCCCTTGCGACAGGAAAGCCGGTTGTAGGTGTATCGACACTGGATGCTCTTGCTTTGAATCTTCTCGGGTCTCCCGTCAAGATATGTCCCATGTTGGATGCAAGAAAGAATCAGGTATATACGGCGCTTTACAGAACAGACGGTGATAATCAGCTCGAGAAGATAAAAGATGAAAGAGATACGGAAATCGGGGAATTTTTGCGAACCATTGACGAAGAGGTGATTTTTCTGGGTGAGGGGGCGCAAAAATACGCCGGTGTTATAAGGGAGATGCTGTGTGGGAAGGCATACTTTGCGGCAGGTATTCAGAATCATGTTCGAGCGTCAATGGCAGGCGTGTTGGGAGAAAAAAAATTTCGTGACGGTGAAAGGGACGACCCCGTAACGCTTGTACCCCGATACATGCGCCTTTCAGAAGCTGAATTAAAGATGAAATGAAGATAAACATGAGAAGTTGACAAGCCGTGTAAATTAATATAGAAAATGCGTGGAGGTGGCGAATCCATGGAACAAGCCGAGGAACTCTTGATTCAGAAACATGTTCATCAGGACGTGGAATTGCGGCAAACGGTTCAAGAGCATAAAAATCTTGAAAGTGAAATTGAAAATTATAACAGACGTATTTATTTGACGCCTGAAGAAGAGGTCGAGAAAAAAAAGCTGCAGAAAAAAAAGCTGCAGAAAAAAGAGCAAATCTATAAAATTTTATCAAAGTACCAAGAGGGATAAGACGGTTACGACGTTAGGGTTCTATCCCTGCAACTGAAGACCGACTGGACATGAAGCAAAATTTTATCATAGCAAGGCAGGGGTTTCCATTTATTGTTCCTTTGTTTCTACTCGCTGTTATTTTGGCGCTCATAGGCAAAACAGGGGTGTCGGTTCCTTTTTTTTTGTTGACGGCGTTTGTAACATGGTTTTTCCGTAATCCGGAACGATTTTCACCGGAAGATAATGGCTTAGTCGTTTCTCCTGCTGACGGCAAGGTCATAAAGATTGAAGATGTCGCAGAGAACGGTCTGCTGAAAGGGCCATCAAAAAAAATCAGTATCTTCATGAGCGTATTTAACGTTCATGTCAACAGAATACCGTATTCGGGTACGGTCAATGCCGTACGCTACCGTGAAGGAAAGTTTTTTTCAGCAAATCTGGATAAAGCCTCGACATCAAATGAAAAAAATTCTGTACTGATTGAAACGGACCTGGGAAAACAAATCTTAACGGAACAGATAGCAGGTTTAATTGCAAGAAGGATTGAATGTTGGTTGGAAGAAGGGAGACATGTTAATAAAGGGGACCGGTTCGGGCTCATACGGTTCGGTTCACGTCTCGACGTCTTTCTACCCGTTGATACTGCCGTAGCCGTGAGCATTGGGGACAAGGTAAAGGCAGGTGAGACACCGATAGGATGGCTAAAATGAAAAAGAGCGCATCGTTAAAGAGGGAGCGTATAAAGAAGGGGATTTACGTCCTGCCCAATCTTTTTACAACGGCAAGTCTTTTTTGTGGATTTTATTCCGTCATAGCATCCATGAAGGGAGACTATTTCCTGGCAGCCGTACCCATTCTTATTGCTTTTGTACTTGACGGTCTTGACGGCAGAATAGCAAGAATGACCAATACCACGAGCAAATTTGGTTCGGAGTATGATTCGCTGGCCGATTTGGTGGCCTTTGGGGTTGCGCCTGCCATTCTGACCTATACATGGGCGCTGTCGTCTTACGGGAAATGGGGGTGGCTTGCAGCATTTCTTTTTGTCGTTTGCGGCGCCCTTCGGCTCGCACGATTCAATGTCCAGATCGGCATTATTGAAAGCAAACTCTTTAATGGATTGCCGATACCGGGAGCGGCCACAGTCATTGCCACGGGAGTGCTGCTTTTCTTCTATGTGGGAGGGGAAGGCAGATTTGTTGATCTATCCGTGCTTGTTACAGTGGTGTCTTTGTCATTGCTCATGGTCAGCAATATTAAATATTACAGTTTCAAGGACCTGAACTTTTTTTCTCGAAAGCCTTTTATGTCCTTTGTCATCATCGTATTTATCCTCATCATCATTATCGCTGAGCCTCAGATCATGATGTTTACTTTCTCTTTCGGCTACGGCCTTTCCGGACCATCCTGGGCTTTGTTCAAGCTCGGGAAGAAAGCATATGCAGCGATTAAGGCAAGAAGATCTCAGCATCCAAAACTTAGCTTGCTCTAAATTGCTGAATGTCCTGGTGTCACGCATCGAAGATAAAAATTGCAGGGAGTAAACTGTTGTGAAGACATATCATGTCGCAGTCGTTGGCGCCACGGGAGCCGTGGGCAACGAAATGTTAAAGATTCTTGAGGAAAGAAACTTTCCCGTGAGGCAACTGACACTGCTCGCATCGCAACGATCGATCGGTAAAAAACTCCAATTCAGAGGGCAATCCGTTCCGATTCAGGTATTGAACGAAGACTCTTTCTCGGATATCGACATCGGTCTTTTCTCGGCTGGTGGAAGTGTCAGTGAACGGTTTGCACCAATCGCCGCCGATGCGGGGTGTGTGGTCATCGACAACACGAGTGCATTCAGGATGCATCCCGATGTCCCCCTTGTTGTACCGGAGGTAAATTCAGAAGCCATTGCCATGTATAAAAATAAGGGTATCATTTCGAATCCGAACTGCTCAACCATCCAAATGGTGGTAACCCTGAAACCGATTCATGATGCCGTCAAGATCAGGCGAATCGTGGTGTCGACGTATCAGGCCGTATCCGGTACGGGAAAGAGAGCCATTGAGGAATTGATAGAGCAGACAAAAGCCATCCTGGATGATCATGAACCTAAGAACAGTGTCTATCCTCATCGAATTGCATTCAACTGTCTTCCCCAGATCGATGTTTTTTTGGACAATGGTTATACAAAAGAAGAAATGAAGATGGTGAATGAAACGAAAAAGATTCTGAATGATTCAGCCGTGGCTGTTACCGCCACAACCGTCAGGGTCCCTGTTTTTTTTGGTCATTCCGAATCTGTTAATATTGTAACGGAAAGAAAAATTACAGCCGAGGAGGTCAGAAATATACTTTCCCGCTCACCGGGCGTGACGGTACTTGATAATCCGAAAGAAAATGAGTACCCCATGCCCATTAATGTTTCTGGTAAAGATGACACATATGTCGGCAGAATCAGAGAAGATGAGTCGATAGCAAATGGAATCAATATGTGGATTGTGTCGGACAATGTGAGAAAAGGCGCCGCCCTGAATACGATACAGATTGCTGAAATTCTTATAAGAGAATACTTATGAGAATTGTTGGAGGTGAGGCAAGAAGCAGGCAGATTTATCTGCCGAAGAAATGTCGCATAAGGCCAACCTCAGACAAGATCAAGGAAACGCTTTTTAACATCCTTCATGACGTGGAAGGGAAAAAATTCCTCGATCTTTTTGCAGGAAGCGGCAACGTAGGGATTGAAGCTCTGAGTCGCGGCGCTACAAGGGTGGTATTTATAGAAAAAAATGTGGTTTTGGCAAAAGCCATTGAGAAAAATGTTGAAAGTTTAGGCTTGGGACTTCGGTGTGAAGTGCTCAGAAATGAGATGGGACGAGGCATCCGTGAACTGGGCGAAAGAGGGGAAAAATTTGAAACTCTGTTTGCCGATCCCCCTTATGAAACGGGATTGATCAAAAAGACACTGAAGAATCTCGAAGACGGGAAACTGTTAACAAGCAGTAGCATCATTGTCGTTCAGCATTCAAAAAGAGAAGCCTTGCCGGAATCGATGTCGGATCATTATGTATTGCAAGATCAGAGAATATATGGTGATACGGCGCTGTCTTTTTTAATAATTCATTCAAACGAATAGGAAAAGTATGCAGAAAGTTGCTGTTTATCCGGGTTCTTTTGATCCCATCACCAACGGCCATGTCGACCTCATCAAACGAGGTTTGGGAATGTTCGATGAAATCATTGTCTTGATTGCCTATAATCCCAACAAACCCACCCATCTTTTTTCAGTCGAAGAGAGAATGAAAATGATCAGTGATGTCGTAATAAATCAGGAAAGGGTGCGCGTTGATAGCTATGCAGGCCTCGTGGTTGATTACGTCAGGAATTCGGGAGCGAACGTTATATTGAGAGGTTTGAGAGCCCTGTCCGATTTTGAGTATGAATTTCAGTTGGCGCTTATCAATCGAAGACTTAACAGAGATGTTGAAACGGTATTCCTTATGACAGGTTATAAGTGGTTTTTTACGAGTTCTCAGATTATAAAAGAAGCAGCCAGTATGGGAGGATCGGTAAAAGGACTGGTGCCCGATAACGTATATCAACAATTACAGGAAAAATTCGGAAAGTAGGAATTATTATACGTAATGAAACTGTCATCAAGAATCAATAGTATAAAAGTATCACCTACCATCGAGATTACCTTAAAAGCCAATGCCTTGAGGGCGCAAGGTCGAGATATTATCAGCTTCGGTGCAGGAGAACCTGATTTTGATACTCCGGATCATATCAAACGGGCAGCCATAAAGGCCAT
>JAPLJQ010000230.1 GCA_026388495.1 Deltaproteobacteria bacterium
AATTATTAGAATCAAGATTTCTCGCTTCGCTTCGAAATGACACGAAAATGAATTGTGACACAGTCTCCAAGCCCGGAATGACAGAATAAACCGTACAAATAACAGCGTGTTCAGTGCAGGCTGGGCCCGCCTTTGATATAAAGGGAACTATCATGCCATGGTACGCCGTTCATACTCGCAGCCGTCATGAAGACAGGGTTTACGCCGGCCTTGTCCTGAAATTGTTTCAAGTCTTTTTACCGAAGATCGAGGTATGGAGCAAGCGAAAAGACCGTCGAAAGAAAATCATGATTCCCATGTTTCCTGGTTATCTCTTTGTGGAACTTCTCTCCCTGGACAACGAGACGAAACTGGATGTCCTGAAGACCTTCGGAGTCGTCAGGATTCTCGGGAAACCGAGGGGGGTAGAACCTATTGCCATCCCGGATGTGAAGATCGATGCTATTCAGCGTCTTGTACGGTCAAAGGTGGAAATTCAGCAGTTCCAATACCCGAGGATCGGTGAACCGGCGCTCATTACGGACGGTCCGTTCAAGGGTATCGAAGGGGTTATGATCAGCACCGATTACGAAAAAGAACTTTTTGTCATATCCATCGACCTTCTTCAGAGAGCGGTTGCCATCAAGCTGGAAGGGTTTCAGATCAAGAGAATTTAACCGTTGAAGACCCTCGTTGCCTCATCGACCAAGAGATCCCCGCGACCTTTATACTTGGGTGAAAAATGGAACAGAACCATTCTTTTTGCACCCGCCCTCCGTGCCAGATCACCCGCCTGAAAGGCCGTGAGGTGGTATTTATGAGCGGCTTTTCCGGCGTCTTCGTGCAGGAAGGTTGACTCGATAAACAGAAGATCGGACGCATCGGCCAGCTCGATAATCTTTCCGACATTTTCTTCGTTGTAAATGACATCCGTGACATAGGTAATTATTTGTCCCGGTGTTATTTTGACGACCGTTTCTTTCAATTCGCCTAACGGGATGATCCGTTCCCCGACTCCCGGCGCCTGGTTCTTCCACCATACCCTGATAGGCGTGTCATCGGGATCACCCTTCAGGACGGAATCTTTTAATCCAACCAGCCAGGCGCCCACGGGAAGCCCCAATTCCTGCAAAACGTTTTTTTTAATATTGACACGGCTTTTTTCTTCAAACCGATAGGCCAGGCAAGGAATTTTATGATCAAGGAATGTCCCTTTCACTGAAAAAAAATTCCCCTCGACAAGGGTGCCGTTAAATCCTTCTATCTTATCATCAATCTCAGGTCTGAAGGCGGTCCCGCAATGATAGTGTCTGACCAGTTTCCGATCCGGGTGAAGTTCCGTCACGTGAAGGGCACAATCATTCGTGAAATTCTCTACAAGATTCCAGGTATAGGCGCTGATCTTGCTTTCCACCTGTTGATGGAAGCCGGGAGGGCCAAAAAGGGATATGTGCAGGTCACGGCCAAGGCATACCCTCAACAGATGGTCAAATCCGATGAAATGATCAATGTGGGTATGAGAAATAAAAATGTGATTGATCTTGAGAAGTTTCCTCGGGTTCAAACGATGAATATCGCCTAAATCAAAAAGCAGAGCCGAGCGGCGATACTTAAATTCAACATAGACCCCGGGGTCACCGAAGGGATCATTGATCAGATGGGCGCTGAACATGTTCTTTTACCTTACTCATCCTCGAATCATTTTCATGCAGATATCGTCAATATTTCTTTACTCTTTATCATGAATTTTATTAATTTCAACTTGACTTTCTTTTCACTTGTGCCTAAAAAGCTGTAGCGATATGAAATTCCAGAAATAAATTGAGGATACGGCAGACAAAACGGATCTTCCTGGTAAGCAGGTTATTCATTAATACGGAAGGCCATCCCGGTCATACCAGAACGAAAAACAGGAGAACATGAGACATTGAAGGGAACCATTAAAATAGACAGGGAACTCTGTAAGGAATGTCATCTTTGCATTTATGCGTGCAAGAATGGTTGCATTATCCCCTCAAAGGAATACAACTCCCGGGGATATCGACCTGTCAGTCTCAAAGAAGGTGAAGGCTGCACTGGCTGTACGCTATGTGCCATAACATGTCCTGAAATTGCTATAGAGGTTTACCGTGAATAAAGTACTCATGCAGGGCAACAAGGTGATCGCCGAGGCCGCCATCAGGTTAGGATGTCTTTTTTATGCCGGCTATCCCATCACCCCCCAGAACGAACTGACGGAATACATGGCTGAGAACATGCGCAAAGTTGAAGGAGGCATATTCATCCAGTCGGAGAGTGAAATTGCCGCCATCAACATGATAGCGGCTGCCAGCGCTGCCGGTGTGAGGGCCATGACATCATCTTCAAGCCCCGGCATTTCGCTGAAGCAGGATGGAATCTCCTCCATGGCCGCCTGTGAACTCCCCGGTCTGATTGTGAATATGATGAGGGGAGGTCCCGGTCTTGGAAATATCGCCCCGTCACAGGGAGACTATTTCCAGGCGACCCGCGGCGGAGGGCACGGGGACTATCGCACCATAGTTCTCGCACCGGCCACGGGTCAGGAGCTGGCCGATCTGACCATGGACGCCTTCGATCTTTCCGATGCATACCGGAACCCCGTCATGATCCTTGCCGACGGGATGATGGGCCAGCTGATGGAACCAACGGTATTCAAAGAAGCGAAACCCCGTCAATACAGTGAAAACTATATGATGAGGGGCGCGGGTACCGGCAAGAGCAAGATCATCAAAGGCCTGATCCTGCCACCTCTGGAAATGGAAGAACACAACTGGAAGCTGGCAAGAAAATATCAGGTTATTTCGGACAGGGAAACGAGACACGAAGCTTTTAATATTGAAGGTGCAGAGCTGATCATCGTGGCTTACGGCACTGCGGCAAGAATCGCCAAGGGCGCCATCAAGAGATTACGGGAAACCGGGTTGAAGGTCGGCATCTTTCGACCCATCACCCTGTGGCCGTTTCCCACCAGTGAACTTCGGGAAGTCGCGGAAAAGGTGAAAAATTTTCTCGTATTTGAAATGAGCACGGGGCAGATGCTTGAAGACGTCCGGCTTGCCCTTCAAGGGTTTGCCAATATAGACTTCCACGGCAGGCCGGGGGGCGTCGTGCCGACACCCGTGGAACTGGCCAATGCGATTGCCCGCCAGTCCCGTAAATAGATATTTTGAGACAACATCGTTTTTTATGCACGTTTTGAATAAACCAGGGACAAGAGAATCATGAAAAAGGTATTTGGAAGACCGGAAAGCCTTAAAAAGAATTTTGTCTATCACTATTGCCCGGGTTGCGGTCACAGCATTGCTCACCGCCTGATTGCCGAGGTGATTGACGAATTTGACATCAGGGGAATCACCATCGGCGTGCCACCGGCAGGATGCGCCGTACTGGCTTATAATTATATCGATGTGGACATGATAGAAGCCCCCCATGGCCGGGGACCTGCCATGGCAACAGCCCTGAAGAGGGTTCTGCCCGACCGGGTCATTTTTTCCTATCAGGGCGACGGCGACCTCGCCGCCATCGGAACAGCGGAAAGTTTCCATGCGGCAAACCGCGGCGAAAACATCACTATATTCTTCATCAATAATGCCGTATACGGCATGACGGGCGGACAGATGGCACCTACCTCCATGCTGGGACAGAAAACAACGACCTCGCCGCCGGGAAGAGACGCAATCCTGGATGGTTACCCCGTAAAGATGAGTGAAATACTGTGCCTCCTTCCCGGCGTCAAATACGTGGAAAGATGCGCCGTCAATCACCCTGCCAATATCCTCAAGGCGAAGAAAGCCATTAAAAAGGCCCTCAAATACC